>JANOXY010000660.1:0-2591 GCA_031418675.1 Pseudomonadota bacterium | reverse complement strand
GTGGCAATCGTGCCTGTTTGGGCCAGGTGTTTGCGCTGTATGAAATGAAGGTGGTCCTCGCCACGCTGTTCAGTACGCTGCACATGACCCGCCCGGTGGGCGCGATATCACGACCGGTGCGGCGCGGCATCTCGGTCGGGCCCAGCGACGGCACGCGGCTGACGGCGGTGAAACGCCGACAAGCATAGGACGGCGTATTTGACGCGCCTCGCGACTGACGGCGGTAAAACTCCGACAAGCCTAAGACGGCGCATTTGTAGGTCCGACTTCAGTCGGACGCGGCGTTTTGAAACTGAGCGGAGCGTGGGTGTCCGACTGAAGTCGGACCTACAGTAGGGCCCACAGTGGGGCCCCTAGAGCACCGCCTGCCAGCAAGGCTGTTAGACTCCCGTCAGCGTCCCGCTCTCACGAGGAATTGCCAGACATGCGCTGTGAAGTGATTGCCATTGGCACCGAGCTGCTGCTCGGCCAGATCGTCGATACCAATTCGTCGTGGATCGGCGAGCAGCTGGCCATGGCCGGCATCGATTCCCATTACCAGACCAAGGTCGGTGACAACCTCGCACGCATCATCGAGAGCATGCATCTCGCGCTGTCGCGCAGTGATGCAGTGATCTGTTGCGGTGGTCTGGGGCCGACCCAGGACGATATCACCCGCGACGCGATTGCCACGGTGATGGGTGTCGGTATGGAAAGGCACGAAAACATCGTGCGCCGCATCCGCCACATTTTCGAATCCCGTGGCCGGGTGATGTCTGACAATAATCTGCTGCAGGCCGATGTACCCATCGGCGCCACCACCATCCCCGATCAGCCCGGCACCGCGCCGGGTCTGATCTGTCCGATAGGTGAGAAGGTCCTGTATGCCGTGCCGGGTGTGCCCTATGAAATGCACGTCATGATGAACGGCACCATCCTGCCGGACCTTAAACGTCGCGCCGGGCTGTCGTCGGTGATCGCCAGCCGCACGCTGCGCACCTGGGGCCACAGCGAATCGCGTCTGGCGGAAATGCTGGGACCGCGTATCGAAGCCCTGGAAGCCGCGGGAAATCCGACCCTGGCTTTTCTCGCCAGCGGCATCGAAGGCATCAAAGTGCGCATCACTGCCAAGGCGGCCGAAGAGTCCGGTGTGATGACGCTGCTGGCCGATGAAGAAACCCGCGTGCGTGAAGTGCTGGGGCACTATGTGTTTGGCATCGATGAGCAGACCATGGAATCGGTGGTGCTCGATCTGTTGCGCAAACGCGGCTTGACCCTCGCCATCGCCGAAGTGACCAGCGGTGGCATCGCCAGTACGCGCCTGTCGGCGCTGGATGGTGATGGCGCGGTGTTCCGCGGCGGGGTGGTGGCCAGCGCCGGTGCGGTACGCGAAAAGTTGCTCGGTGTCCCGGCCGCGAGTGTTGGCACCCGCGAGGCGGCGGCCGCGCTGGCCAGTGCCGTGCGCAGCCATCTCGGCACAGACATTGGCCTGGCCACCACTGGCGAACACGATCTGGGCAAGATTGCCGGCACCACCGCGGGCACAACTTATCTCGGCATCGCCATCGGTGATGAGGTGCGGGTCGAAGAAGTGCGTCTGCCGGGGGATCGTGAGCGGGTGCGGCAGTTCAGCGTGATCAGTTTATTGAACGCGCTCCGCCTGCGATTGGAATTGCAGACGTGGGCGCCTGAGCGGGATTTTTAGGGAATATGGGACGCAATGAACACCACTGACAACGGAGCCAACCATGAAATTTCAAATTGAATATTGCGTGCAGTGAAGCTATGAATCCAAGGCCGTCCGTGCGATGGGCAGATTACGTGCTGCGGGCAACCACGAGGTCGCGCTGAAAGAAGGGCGCGGTGGTGTGTTTGAGATCACCTGCGACGGACGCACCGTTTATTCAAAGAAAGCCACTGGACGCTTTCCAAGCGATGCTGAGATTGACGCATTGGTGGCGAACTAGAAGGGGGGTCGCAACGATGCCTTGCGCACCGCTGCGATGATCCCCAACCTCACTCGCCGACCACCGGCCGCAACACGCTCTTCACGACATCAACACCGGTCTCCGCCACACCGATCCCGACGTCCGCGCCGCCTTCAATCACCTCACCCGCCGCATTGACCGCGCCTCGCGTAGTTCCCACCACCGCGCCAGCCACCGGGCCATTGCGGTTCGTTTCTTCATTCACGCCTTCCACGATCTTGGCCGGTGCGGTCACCGCCTGTACCGTACCATCGGCAGCGCGTTGCATGCCGGTGCCCTCGGCTGAAGCAAGCTGAGTGCAAAGTGTCAGGCCGCAGGCGGTGATGCGCAAAATGTGTTGGATGCTGGTCATGGTCAATTCCTCTGTGGTGTTAGCCTGGCTACGGGAGCTTAGCGAAAGGCGCGCGTTGCGCAGGCCGGTGTGTGGTCGGATTTTGCACTGAGTCTCGAAAACAAACCCTGACAACACTCAATAAACAGACTTAAAACTGCTTCAACCAATATCTGCCGCGCGCCATAGATACCAACTTGCCACCGTGCGGTAAGGCGCCCAACGTTCGCCATAACGCGCCAGATCCTGCGGCGTTGGCATTTCCTTTTTGCCGAAGCTGAGCGCATAACCCT
>JANOXY010000659.1:0-1624 GCA_031418675.1 Pseudomonadota bacterium | reverse complement strand
GCGACAGCCCACTCTACGAGCATCACACCACCAGCCTGGTCTTCAACGATCCCCCGCTGCATACCCAGGTACGCAAAGCCATCGGCGATGCTTTGTCGCCGCGTGTGGTGGCCGCCATGGAAAATTCCCTGGTAACCCTGGTTGACGGTTTGCTGGACGACATGGCTGCCGCCGGCAGTTGCGATCTGATGACGGATTTTGCCGCCGCGATTCCACTCGAAGTGATCGGTAACCTGCTCGCCATCGAGCGTGGCGAGCGTGCTCCGCTGCAGCGCTGGTCCAACGCCATTCTGGGGGCGCTGGAGTTTGGTTCTGATCCGGACCGCCTGGCCGAGGGCAATCGGGCGGTCACGGAGTTTGTTGCATTTCTGAAGGACCTGATAGCGCGGCGGCGTCGCGCCGGGGCAGACGGCGACGACATCGTGAGCCGCCTTATCCGCTGGGAAACCCCCGATTTCCGTCTGAGCGAATTTCAGATCTATCACCAATGCATTTTTTTGTTGAATGCAGGCCACGAGACCACACCAATCTGATCGGCAATGGGGTGTTGGCACTGTTGGAGCATCCCGCCGAGCTCGCGCGTTTACGCGCCGATACCAGCCTGATCGACAGCACAGTGGAGGAATGTCTGCGCTATGAAGCGCCGGTGCAGCTCGGTAATCGCACCGTGACCGCAGCCACCCGCATCGGCGAGCAGGACTTTGCAGCGGGGACCGTGCTGACCCTGGCCATCGGCGCGGCCAATCGTGATCCGGCGGTATTCGATGCCCCCGATGTTTTTGATATCACCCGCTCACCCAATCCGCATCTGGCCTTTGGCGCAGGTATCCACACCTGTGCCGGACTCGCCGTGGCGCGCCTCGAAGCGCGTGTTGCGATAGGGCGGCTGGTGGCGCGTTTTCCGCAGCTCGAATTAAGCGGTGCGCCACAACGTGCACGACGCGCACGCTTTCGCGTGCTCATGCATTTGCCTTTGCGCTGCCGTTGAGGGCTGCGCTTCAAGCATCGTCGAATAAACGGCTCAGCCCACTCCAACAATCCTGATAGTCGGCTTGCAAAGTGGGCGCCGCCGAGGCCCACGCCGTCAGTTTGAACACGTAGCGGCTCTCGAACATGCAGGCCAGGCCATGTTCCTGCTTGACCGGCACCAGCTCAGCGCTGGAGCCCCCCGCAAACACACTGGCATCGGGCCCATGGGGCACAAAACTATTGTGCACACTGACGCCACCCGGCTCGAAACCTCCGCGCTTGGCATCGTACTGGCCGCGGATCAGGCCCATGAACTCACTCATGACATTGCGATGAAACCAGGGCGGGCGAAAGCTATGTTCGGCCACCACCCAGCGCGGTGGAAAAACAACAAAATCGAGATTGGCCACACCCGGCGTTGCAAATCTCGATTTCGTGATTTTTCCACCGCGCTGGGTCGTGGCCGAAAATACTTTTCGCCCGCCGTGGTTCCATCGCAATATCATGAGTGAGTGCATGGGCCTGATCCGCGGTCAGTACGATGCCAAGCGCGGCGGCTTTGAGCCGGGTGGTGTGAGTGTGCACAATAGTTTTGTGCCCCATGGGCCAGATGCGAGCGTGTTTGCGGCGGGCTCCAATGCCAGCCTGGTGCCGG
>JANOXY010000658.1:0-1695 GCA_031418675.1 Pseudomonadota bacterium | reverse complement strand
AACATCATGCTGGTGTCAGTCACCGAACGCACCCGTGAAATAGGCATACGCCTCGCCATCGGCGCACTTGAGCGCGACGTGTTACTGCAATTTCTGATCGAGGCCGTGGTGTTGTCGAGTTTCGGTGGTCTCGCCGGCATCTTGATCGCGCTGGCCGCCTCCACTGCGCTCGCCCATGTGCTGGCGGTGCCTTTGATTCTGGACCCCGGCATGATCCTGCTGGCCTTCCTCTTTGCCGTGGCGGTGGGTGTGGTTTTCGGTTTTTTTCCGGCGCGCAAGGCCGCACGTCTCGACCCGATCGATGCCCTCAGGTACGAGTGATGATGTCGCGCGGGGCGCATCAGCCAATCGTGTCCGCCATGGGCGGACGACTCGGTGTGCGTAAACGCAGCCGGTGGTGCCTGCAAAAAACGTAACACCCCGGTGCCGGGTTTTGCGCATCCACCACGGTTTTGACACTCGCTGGGACGTCAGGGAGCGCGGGTGCTGTGGCAGGACGGCGCTGGGCGTTGGGCGCCGTAGCTGTTGGCCGCCTGGTCATTCAAGGGCGCGATGGTCGCGCCGCTACTAGGGGCTGCGCCCACTTGCGCCCCCATAAGGACACCGATGTCGGCCACTCAACCCGCCCTGTCGAAACTGTCGCGCCTGCAGGCGATCGTGCGCACGCCGAGCGCCTATGCGGTACTGGTGGTCGAAGACAGCAAGGCCATTCGCGAGCTGCTCTGCGGCTACCTGCGTCAGATCGGGGGCTTCGCGGTTGAGACCGCCGACAGTCTGGCGGGTGCCCAGGCCTTGCTCGCCTCGCGTCCCGAACGTTTTTTCTGTGCAGCCCTCGACCTCAATCTGCCCGACGCGCCCGACGGCGAAGTAGTCGACGCCGTACGTGCCCACGGGGTACCCGTGATCGTCCTGACCGGCAGTGCAGAAACGGCCGTGCGCGAGCGCATGATGGCGAAGAACATCGTCGACTATGTCGTCAAACAGAATAGCCACGAAATTGAACACGTGGCGTATCTGATCGGCCGCCTGCGCGAGAATCGCGCCACCAAAATACTCGTAGTGGACGATTCACGCAGTTTTCGCATGTATCTGGTCAGGCTGCTCAATAAATCTTTTTTTCATACCCTCGAGGCCTGCGATGGCAAAGAGGCGATGGCGGTGGTGGAGGAACATCCGGATATCACCCTCGTCATCACCGATATCAATATGCCGGTCATGGACGGTTACCAACTGATCGCTGCCCTGCGCCAACGCTATCGACGCGAGGATCTGGCGATCATCGGCGTCTCAGATACCAGCAAACACGATATATCCGCCAAGCTGCTCAAGCTCGGTGGCAATGATTTCCTGGCCAAACCCTTTGTGGTCGAAGAGTTCTACTGTCGCATTACACAGAACACCAATGTGGTGGGTTATGTACGTCAAATCAGGGATTCGGCGATCCGCGACTTCCTGACTGGTGTCTACAATCGTCGTTACCTGTTTGAAGTTGCCGCGACGCTCTACGGCAACGCACGGTACGGCAATGTGCAATTGGCGGCGCTGATGGTCGATGCCGATCACTTCAAGGCGGTTAATGATACCTACGGTCACGCGGCGGGCGACGCTGTACTGCAAGCGCTTGCCAAGTGCATTACCTGCGAACTGCGCACCAGCGACATCGTTGCGCGCTACGGTGGTGAAGAGTTTGTGTGT
>JANOXY010000657.1:0-2453 GCA_031418675.1 Pseudomonadota bacterium | reverse complement strand
TATGTGTACAGCAAAACCGCGATCGAGCGCGGCGGTTATGCCTATTCACTCGGCATCGTTGGCTTTACGGCTTGGGGCCACACTTCGTTTGCCCTGGGTGTGGGTCGTCGTGCACTCGATGAGCTCGCGCGTCTGGCGCGTGGTAGAGCCGGCCCTTTTGGTATCCTGGCTGACAGCGCCAGTTTCCAGGAAAAATATGCCCGCGCTGAAGCGCAATATCGTGCCGCGCGAGCATTTACCTATGAAACTTGGGCCGCCATCGACACAGCCCTCGCCGCTCAGGAACCGGTCAGCATCCAGCAGCTGGCGCTGTTGAAGCTTGCCTTGCGCTACGTCCACGAGGTGATGTCCGAGGTCTGTACCTTCGCCTACAACTTCGGTGGTGGCGTGGCCTTGCGCGACGGTGTTCTGCAGCGTTGTTATCGCGACCTGCACGCAGGTCTACAGCACGTACTGCTGGCCGACCAGATCATGCAGGATTGTGGCAAGGTTCTAATGGGCCACGTGCATCCTGGCCAGGAATTCAATCTGCTCGGCCTGTCTTGAGCTGCTCATTTTAGATCGGGGTGGGTGGCAACGAAGTGCTTGAGTACGCTGGTCAGGCGATGCACCTCAGCTTCATTGCCGGTGCTTGTGGCGTGCAGGATGTCATCCAGAATCATACGTTTAATCATGCGCTCACCGCCGGGCGACTCGACCAGGTAGGAGGCGAGTTCGGCAGCAATCATCGGCGCGACATGTTCGTGCTCGGCGATGGCATCCAGCTCCTCGGCGGTGAGATGCAGATATTCGAAGCAGTCGCGCAATGAGATCATGGTCAGGCCCCGCTTGGTTGAGACGCCATGATGGGATCGGACGTGGTCGCGGTACCTTGATCCGTGTCATTCTGCCAGCGATCCGTGGGCGTGCTGCTTAGCTTGCGCTGTGGGTCGAGGGGAGCGGTCCGCCAGCGCGCCACGGCGCCATACCTTTTTACTCCAGGAGTTCATGCATGTTGAAAGACCAAGTCGCCCTCGTCACCGGTTCAACCAGCGGTATCGGCCTCGGCATCGCCGAGCAGCTCGCCAGTGCGGGCGTCCATGTCACCTTGAACGGCTTTGCTGACGCGGCCCTGGTTGCCGAGCTGCGCGCGCGACTGAGCGGGCTGGCCGGTGCGCGCATCGACTACGACGGTGCCGATATGCGCGACCCACAGGCCGTGCGGGCCATGGTGGCCAAGGTCATCGCGAGCCACGGACGCCTCGACATCCTGGTCAACAATGCGGGTATTCAGCACGTTGCACCGGTTGAGGATTTCCCGATCGACAAATGGAACGACATCATCGCGATTAATCTGTCGTCGGCTTTCCATGCCAGCGCTGCTGCGATTCCCGCTATGAAGGCCGCTCGCAGCGGCCGCATCATCATGATGGCCTCGGCCCATGCCCTGGCCGCTTCGCCGTTCAAGGCCGCTTACGTCGCCGCCAAACACGGCATTGCGGGCCTGACCAAAACCATCGGCCTGGAGCTGGCGGAATTTGGCGTGACTTGTAACGCTATTTGTCCTGGTTACGTGCTGACCCCGCTCGTTGAGCGCCAGATCCCCGATACGGCCAAGGCCCGTGGCATCAGCGAAGAGGAAGTTAAACGCGACGTGCTGTTGGCGGCGCAGCCGACCAGGGAATTTGTCACCATTGCCCAGGTCGCAAGCCTGGCGCTCTACCTTTGCCAACCGGCCGCCGCGCAGATCACCGGCACCACCTTGTCGATGGATGGCGGCTGGACGGCGAAATAGATTGGGCCAGAGCCGGGTGTTGTGCCTGCGCTGCCGGAATCCTGACCGCTGTCAATTACTGCTGTATAAGCTCGCCGGAACGAGAAGCATCACCTAAATTGCCGCAGTGCAATGCCTGGATATGAGAGGGCCTTCGGGGCATACTCCATTACTCTAGGCATGGAAGCCTTCAAGCTGCTTCTGGTTCCCTTGAATCGCTCTGGGACAAGACCCGAGTTCCATGGAAGGCAGCGTTACGCAAGACGCAGGTGCGACGACAGAAAATTTCATGAGCTCTTCGGAAACAGCAAACGAGGCCGACAAGGCCGCGGACTATCGCAAAGATATCCAGGCGGCAAGCGCCGCGCTGCGTAACGCGATTGCAGAAACGGATGGACCTTTGCCGCCGGCATGGGTGGTGGAATTCATGCTGCGTAGCTGGCGTCGCTACCTGGTTTTAGCCCATCACGACAGTGGTGCGGGCAGCGCCGGCTGGGCGCGCGCCATGGATTGCACCCGCCGGCTGTTGCAGAGCATCGTGCCGACCGAGTCCCCCGAGCGCCGCGCGACCCTGATCAGGGAGTTACCGCGGCTGGTGACGGACGTCAAAATTGCGATCGATAAAGCTCAAGTCGATCCCCATGAGCGCGACGCTTTCCTCGATCAGCTCCGGCAGTTGCATATGAGCCTGCTGAAGCTC
>JANOXY010000656.1:0-4645 GCA_031418675.1 Pseudomonadota bacterium | reverse complement strand
TAACAATCCCGTGGGCAATTGGTTTTGATCAGTTGCGTCATGAGTGGCCTCCTCAGCGTGCATGCGTCAGTCATGTAAGCACAGGGCAGGAAGCTCAGCAATCAAGCGCGCCAGTTCGCTCCAGGTTGACAGGCCGGCAACGGAGTGGAATAACGCGCTGTCGACAACGGCGCATGTCCTGCGTCGACGCTGCATGGTGAACTATCGCACCAAGCAGTAAGGAACTTCAAAAAGACCAACGAGGAGGGACGAAATATGAGTCTCATGAGTGAATTCAAGGAATTTGCCATCAAGGGCAACGTGGTGGACATGGCGGTCGGCATCATTGTCGGCGGCGCATTCGGCAAGATTGTGTCGTCCTTTGTGTCCGACGTGATCATGCCGCCTATCGGCTTGATGCTGGGCGGGGTCAACTTTGCTGATCTGGCGGTGGTGCTCAAACCCGCCGAGGGCGAGGTTGCGGCGGTCGCCATCAAATATGGCGCTTTCCTGCAGACCGTGTTCGATTTCCTGATCGTGGCGTTCGCAATATTCATGGCGGTCAAAGCCATGAACACCATGAAGAAGATGCGTGAAACGGAGGAAGCTGCTGCACCGGCTCCGCCGCCGGCACCGACCACGGACCAGGTTCTTTTGACCGAAATCCGCGACCTGCTGGCCAAGCGCTAAGCGAGCTGCCACTGTCACCACTCGCGAGTGGTGACAGTGATCGGCGGTTGTGGAGCGACCTGCCCGTCGAGACATTCCGCCACCCGACCCACGCCAGCGCCAACGCTGCTCTCGACCCGATACCGTTGGCGCGTTTAATCAAAAGGGGCCACGCATGCAGGTCACACCCTTCACCATCGATGTTGACGACGCGACCTTGGCGGATCTGCGCTCACGACTTGCACGGGCACGCTTTCCCACTCAGGTGCGCGATGCCGGCTGGGCCTATGGCGCGAATCTGGCTTATATGCGCGAGCTCGTCGAATACTGGTTGGATGCCTACGATTGGCGTGCCCAGGAAGCGATGCTCAATCGCATGCCCCAATACCGGGCCGACGTTGATGGCCGTTTGATCCATTTCATCCATGCGCGTGCGGCTCGCGAAGATGCCCTGACTTTGGTCCTCACCCACGGCTGGCCGGGTTCGATCATGGAGTTCTACAAGGTCGTGGAGCCGCTCACCCACCCACAGCGTCACGGTGGCGACGCGGCCGATGCGTTTCACGTCATCTGCCCTTCACTGACGGGTTATGGCTGGTCGGAACCGTGGTTGTTACGGGGCTGCGACATCAAGATGGTCGCCGAGCGTCAGGTCAAGCTGCTGGCCGGTCTCGGTATCGAGCGCTATGGCGTGCAGGGCGGCGACTGGGGTGGTCTGGTGAGTCCCTACATGGCCTTGCTGGCACCGGACAAGGTTGTCGGTGTGCATCTCAACATGTGTTCAACCGCTTCGACCGACGACCCCCAAGAAGCGCTCGCCCAGGGCGTCATGCCCGGCCGCTCCAGCATCAGCCGCGAATATTATTTTGAACACCGCGGTTACGCGGTCATCCAGAGTTTAAAACCCGATCAGCTGGCCTTTGCTCTGAACGATTCACCCGTCGGGCTGGCGGCGTGGATAGTGCAGAGCTTTTATGCATGGGGCGACATCGACGGCAACATTGAGCGGCGCTTCAGCAAAGACGAACTGATCACCAACACGATGATCTACTGGGTGACCGAATCGATGCCGTCGGCCATCCGACTGTATCGGGAATCCATGCAGTCGCGACGCTTTGGACCGCCCGACAGTTTTGTGGCAACCCCGACCGGGGTCGCTTTGTTCAAAGATATTCCGCGCCCCAAGCGCGCCTGGGCTGAACGCCAGTACAACATCACACGCTGGACCGAGATGCCCTCGGGCGGACACTTTGCCGCGCTCGAAGAGCCTCAACTGTTGGTTGACGATATCCGTGCATTCTTTCGCACTCTGCGCTAGAGCGGCGCGAGCATTTCAAGCTGCTAGGATGGCGTGCAAACACTTTTTACCCGAGGAGAGCCCAGGCCATGAGTCAAAGTTTGTACGGTGACAAGCATCGTGCGCTGCAGGATAAATTTGAGTCGCGCCAATTGGCCGACGTCGTCGAGCAAACCATCCTGAAGACCGCGCTGGACGAAAACGACAGGCAATTCGTGTCGTCACGCGATATGTTTTTCCTGTCCACTGTCGACCATCTCGGGCGCCCGACGGTGTCGTACAAGGGGGGCGATCCTGGGTTCATCAAGATCATTGACGACCAGACCATCGCCTTCCCCAGTTATGACGGCAATGGCATGTACTTTTCCATGGGCAACCTGGCTGGCAATCCGGAGGTCGGCATCCTGTTTATCGATTTCGAAACGCCCAACCGTATGCGCTTGCAAGGTCGTGCTTCGATTACGCCTGACGACCCCTTGCTCGCGCAGTACAAAGAAGCCGACCTGGTGGTGCGTGTGGCCATCACCCAGACCTGGGTTAACTGTCCGCGTTACATCCATCGTTACCAGAAAATCGCGCAGTCGCGTTATGTGCCGCGGCCCGAGAGTGAGACCCCGTTTTGCGTGTGGAAGCGCATTGAAGGTCTGAGCGATGTGCTGCGTCCGCAGGATAGAGGCCGACCTGAGAGTGAAGGTGGCCTGCTCAGTTTCGAGCAATATGTCGACAAAGTGTCCAAGGGTGAGGCCTGAGTCCGAGCGGCCAGGACCGACTCGGTCGAGGCAATAACATCTGCTCAGGCCCGCAGTGCATTGCTGATACTGCGGTGGAAATGGATTAATCCCGGCTCATTGCGCCCAAACACGATGTGATCCTGGGCGCCGCTGTGGAAACTGCGCTGTATACCTTCACCGACCGGAAAGTCTTCGGTCTCCACCACGTGTATGGCGAGATCCATGTTTTTGTCCCAGTGCCGGCGTGCGCTTTCGCTGGCGGCCGGCTCGGGGGTGTAGAGCGATAACAGGGTCACCGCTTCGTCCGGGCTGGTGCCCGGATAGATCTGCCACAGTTCGACGTGATCCAGCTGCCACACCAGCACCGTGTTCGGGAACAACACATAGATGCCAACCACGTGTGGCAGCAGGTTCCATTGCGACTGTGTCTGGGCGCGGATCTGTTCAATGCTTCGGCGTGGACTGACCAGCCGGAAATGAGAACCCCAATGGTCGAAGGCACCAAGATTGTCGTGGAAGATTGGGCAAATGGAATCTTTGTGCAGCACACAGAAGTGGTAGGACTCGAGAAAGGTATCAAGCAGCAGCTTCCAATTCATACGTCGCGTCAGGGTGCGGGTTTGGTAGTGATGGAATCCGCCGAGCTCAAAGCTGGCCAACTCGCTGTCCAGATTACCGAGGTGGCGTTCAAGGTCGAGTGATTGTTCGGGCTTGGGCATCACCCATATCAAGCCGTTGCGTTCTTCGACTGCGAGCGCTTGCAAGCCATGGGCAGTGACCGGCGCGCCTGCAAATGCCGCGTCGGCAGGTCGCGCTTTCAAGCGGCCGTCCAAACCGTAGGACCACGCGTGATATGGACAGGTCAGCGCGCGGGCCTTACCGCAACCTTGCGCAACGCGTGCACCACGATGACGGCACACATTCAAGTGGGCCCGTACTTGACCGGTTTCGGTGCGAGTCAGCAGCAGCGGCAGGCCGCTGACGTCATGGGTGAAATACGAATCGGGATGCGGCAACAGATTGCTCAAGCCAACACACATCGGCAGCGCACGGAACAGTTGCGAGCGTTCCCGCGCGGCGACCTCATCGCTGATGTATTCGTCGACAGGTTGACGATAAATATCATCAGCCAAGGCGGTGGTGCGGGTGTCGATGTAGTTGAGTAGTCGATCGCCGAGTGAGATCTGATCGTTTGCCAGCATCGCAACGGTCCCGAATTGAGTGGCGCGAGTATAGCCGAGCACAAATTTTGATCTGGTCAGCTGGCAATTTCTCGCGGCAAAAAAAAGCCCGGCACAAGGCCGGGCTTTTAATTTCCGACGGGTGTTGCGTTAGGACCGTCGTGGCGGATCTCTCGCCTGGTCTCGCAACCAGGGTCAATGCAGCCTGGGCGAAGAGTAAATCACTTGGCCGCCAAATGCTCCCCCCGAAAATGGGAACTAAGCATTTGTATTTCTTAAGTAAATTCTACTAAATACATGTAATGCAATGATTTTAATAAATTAAGTTCCCGACAAATAGAATTTGGATTAAGCGCAAATTTTGTTTTGGCGCGGACCCTCGGTCACGGGACGGTCACGGCGTCAGCGGCACCCGGCCGGCTATCCGGTCGCGGGTCCCGGACGGCAGCGAGCCCGAGGGGTTCTTGACCAAGCCGCCGCCGCTGGCGGACAGTCCGTCCGGGCTTTGCGCCAAAGCGAGGACAGGATGGGATTCAGTATACGGCTTGCGCGAGCGGCGGACGCGCCGCACATGGCCCGCTTGAGCCGCGACCTCATTGAAGCAGGTCTGGGCTGGCGCTGGACGCCGTTGCGTGTGCGCCACAGTCTGCGCGACCGCGCGACCAACGGCCTGGTGGCCACCGAGGGTCCGCGTGTGGTTGGTTTTGCGCTCATGAAATATCTCGACGAGCGGGCCCATCTGCTGCTGTTGGCGGTGGCGGTGCCGTCGCGACGCAGCGGCGTCGGGC
>JANOXY010000655.1:0-6376 GCA_031418675.1 Pseudomonadota bacterium | reverse complement strand
GTTGAATACGACATGCTCAACGCGGGAGTTGAAACGGATGTCGCGCTTCAGATCGAATTTGTCCGCGACAAAATTGAGATAGCGCTCAATTTCCGGCTGGCCGGCGAATTTTTCGGTCCATACCCACTCGTCGGTCAGTTCTTTAGAGAACGAGTACTGATAGCTGTAGGACTCGGAATCAAAACGGGCACCCGGATAGCGGTTCCAGTACCAGGTCCCACCGATATCGGAGCCGGCTTCGAAACCGCGCACCGTCAAACCGAGTTCGCGCATGCGGTACTGCGCATATAGGCCGGAGACGCCGGCACCGATGATGATGACGTCGAAAGTGTCGTTCATGATGAAAAAGGCCTCCCAAGGGCGTGGCGTGTTGCGCGCTGAGGATATCAGCCCGCTGGTCGGATTGGCACCTAAAACGCCGATTCCGTCAAGCAACAGGGCTGCTCAGACATCCTCGTCGGGGGAGGGCAACGGTCGCCAGCGGCCGTAGTCCCGCATGCGCTCCTTGAACGACGGCTTGGTCGTAGAGCCCGCTGTCCCGCCCGTCAGATCTTCCAGCCGGATAATCTTGCGTCTGCGGCCATGGGCGTCCATGGCAGGAATCACCGCCGCGGCTGCTGGGACGACGCTAGCGGGCGGTGGGAACGAAATACTGAAGTGCTTATGCCCGCAACCTGGGCAGGCGCCCACCGCAGTGGTTGCGGCCCAGACCTTGCTGGGCACGACCACCCCGCACTGTCTGCATTTACAAAGACCCACGGGCGTCCGTCCTCAATCCGCGCTGATTAAAGATGGGCGAAGTGACCGAACGGTCGGATACTTCCAGCCTGCCGGTGGGCTGTTTATCGAGCATAGGACAGGCACACAAATCCTGCGAAAGCCAAGAGACTCATGGCCGTGCGCAGGGCATGTAGCCTACCCCAGCGATCGAGCAGAGCGCGCGTCTCGGCCGAACTCAGATCCCGCGCCGGATCGAGCAATTGTTGATTGGTCGGCATGATGATCGTGAACGTAATCGGCACCACGGCACCGATCAACAGCGCACACAGCAACCAGCCAAAGCCGGCGCCCAGCAGGCAGGCAGCGAGCCCGCTCAACAGCGCAATGATGGCGAGCGGCGCCTGCATCCAGGTCGCCCGTTGGTAACTCGGCGCCCATTGGCTGGCGGCCGCGCGGGTATCGAGCAAGCTGCGCACGGGATGTTCGACCAGCGTGATATACAGCGCTGCGCCGGCAAACAGTCCGCTGCTGATGCTGGCCAGGAATTGCAAGATCGCTAACACGCTGAGGAGTTCCTCGAGACAAACTAAGACGGACAGATCGGCATCGAAGCGCAGTCGATGGTCATTAATTCGTGAGCACTACGTGTAATGGGCGCAGGCGCCCACCACCAGGCACGCCTCATCGAAGTAGAACACCTCGGCGGCCAGGCCGCGTGCGCCGTGATAATTGATAGTGACACTATCGATGCCAAGCAGTACGTTGATGAGTTCAAAATGCAGGTTGGGCATTTTTTCCAAGGCCGTACGCCAATAGGCTCCCACCGCCGCTTTGCCTTGCAGCTTACCGCTCGCTTGTGCGGCTATCTGCACGATGTACGGTGAGGTCATTTCGAAGTCGTCTGTGTAGTGGCTGAGTATCGCTTCCAGATCATGGGCGTTCCAGGCCGCGAGCCAGTGGTGGGCGAAGCGCTCGGCGAATTCGCGGGTGATCATCATTCCTCCTTCTGAGCTGCATTGCCGGATCAAAACTCAGCGAGCGGACTAAAATGCACTGCTCTGCTCAGCCGTCAGCTTGCAAGGAAACACCCTATGTCCGTCGACCCACAAATTCAACGACTGCTCGATGCCCGCGCCAAGTTGCCGGCCATTGAGACCCTCTCTATCAGCGACGCACGGGCGCTGATGGCGGCGCGCGACATCCCCGGCCTGCGTAAGCCCGCTGTTGCCAGCGTCGCCGAACGCACGATCGATGGACCGGGTGGCGAGCTGGTCTTGCGCATCTATACACCGCCAGGCACTGGACCCTTTCCCGTGATGATATTTTTCCATGGGGGTGGCTTCGTATTATGCAGTCTCGATACCCACGATGGCCTCTGTCGTAATCTGTGTGCAGGCGCGGGCTGCGTGGTGGTGTCGGTCGACTATCGCCTGGCGCCGGAGCACAAGTTTCCGGCCGGCATTGATGACTGCCTGGCAGCGACGCGCTGGACAGCGGCGCACGCCGACGCGTTAAACGGCGATGCCAGGCGCCTGATGGTCGCCGGCGACAGCGCAGGTGGTAACTTCGCAGCAGTCACGGCATTGCGTGTGCGCGACGAAGGTGGACCCGCCCTGTGCGGGCAAATGCTCATTTACCCGGTTACCGATCACTACAGTGCCGACACCGTTTCGATGCGCGAGAACGCTGAGGGTTACGGTCTCACCCGCGCCGCCATGGGCTATTACTGGGACCACTATTTAAATCATGCCGACGAAGCGCGCCGGCCACTCGCCGCGCCGCTGCGCGCCACCAGTCTCGCCGGTTTGCCACCCACCCTGCTGGTGACCGCGCAATACGATCCGCTGCGCGACGAAGGTGAGCTCTACGGCGCGGCGCTGGTGCGCGCCGGGGTGACAGTGACCATGAAGCGCTGGTTGGACGTCAATCACGGTTTCTTTTTCTGGCCGGGGGTGGTTGATAGCGCCACCGCTGCGCTTGACGAGGCTTCAGACTGGGCGCGGGTGTTGTTCGCGCGTTGAGCCCTTGTAAAAGAATTTGCTCAGGCCGCCCGCTCACCGTCGGCACGGAAGTAAGGCAGGATCCGTTCGCCTATCAGGCTGAGAGCGGCATAAAAATCAGGACCCAACGGCGGTCCAAACGCGATATGGGTCGCGCCCGCGGCGATGATGCGCTCGATCTGCGGAATGACGTCGGCGGGTGTGCCGGTCAGAGAAAACGCGCGCAGCGCCGCATCCGGCACTAAGCGATCAACGGCCTCGAGATCACCGCGCGCCATGGCCGTCGCAGCACGCTGGATTTGATCGGCGGTAATACCCGCCGCCGCCGTCATGGGTGCGAGATAGGGCAGGTATAAAGCCAGGAAGCGCCGCATCTCGCGCTGCGGCTGCAGGCGTTCGGTGGCGATGGAACACAAGGGGCCAACGGTAATTTCGAGCCCGGCCGGATCGCGCCCAACGCCCAGCGCGCCCTGGTGAACGCGCGCAATCAGCGTTCGCAGGTAATCCGGATTGGCGGTGCAATCGGCCTTCAGCCCAGAGCCGATTTCACCGGCGAGTTCCGCGAGGCGCGGACCCCAAGTGCCGATGAAGATCGGAATATCGCGCGCAACCGCCGGAAACTGCAGATACATGTCGGGCGTGACCTGGAAAAACTCACCGTCGAAGGCTTCGCGCTGGCCACGCAATATGTGATGCATGAGCGTGACGGCTTCGCGCAGCATGGCGACCGGGCGCCGCGGTTTTGAGATGCCCAACAAGGTGTTGAAGCCACCGCGCCCAACGCCGCACAGCGCGCGTCCACAGGTCAATTCGTCGAGCGCGGCAAGATGGGCAGCGTGGTAAACGGGGTGCGCGACCTGCGGTGTGACGATCGCGGGGCCGAGGCGGATGCGCGAGGTATTGGCGCCGATCAGGCTCAGGATCGGCCAGGCCGGTCGCATGATCAGGTCGTCGGCGATATGCAGCTCGTCAAAGCCCCACCGTTCGATGGCCTGCCCCATCTCGATACAAGCACGTAGCGGATAGGTGCCCGCCATCATGACGCTGAACTTGATACCCATTCTGCCCTCTGAGCCCACTAGCAGTCGGGCGTGACGCCGAGTGCCTGTGCAGTCTAAGTGCCCAATGTCAGTAGCGGCAACGCGCAAGCGAGCACACGTTGATCAGCCTACGCAGCCCATGGCGCGCGCACGGCCCCCCCATCGAGCGGAGCGATCGCTACACCCAAGGCCGTGCGCTGCCCGCCTGCGTAGCAGTGCCGGCCGCCTGCCGACGTCGCCCTTTCGGCGCTAACCGAAATGCTTGAACAAGATCAACACCGAAGCCACCAGCAACACAATCCAGGTCAGATTCGTTCCAATAAAGCGCAACGGATTGACCCCGGTCTTGCTCGTCAGTCCCAGCGGGTGCAGCGCACGGCCGACCAGTAGTGCCGCGCCCATGCCGTGGATCCACGTTGCTGAACTGCCACCCGCCTCGCAGAACGCGATCAGGATCACGATCATTGGCACGTATTCAATAAAGTTCTGCTGCGCGCGCAATACCGGCGTGAAGTCCGGATTGCCACCGTCGCCGTACAGCACGCCGCCCTTGGCGCGGATAACCGCAACAACGCGGATGCTCAATATGAGAAGGATGATGCCCAAGCCAGCCGCATACAGCGGCGTGATCACAACGCTAGTCATTGTTTTGCCCTCAGTGCTTATTGTCGGTCAATGGTAGTGTCCATCACGCTCGTGCTGCGACACCACACCCGTAAGTGAGGATGCGGTGGACCACTGCACCGCACATTGCCCGCGCGCTGCTCACTACCAAGGAGCAAGACGTGCGAGAGGAAAAAAACCGGACACCGCATGGTGCAGGTGACGCTCAGCCACCACTTGCGTAAGGTAGGGGGGCAGAACCTGACGTGGCCCAGCCACACCCGACCGCGGCCAAAATAAGCCCGGCATTACAAACACAAAGGGGAGAATCATGACCGACCGTGACGACAAACTAGAGGCACTGCTCGACCGCGAAGCGATCCGCGATCTGCCTACCCGCTATTGCGACTGTGTGTGGCAGGACGATCTCGACAGCCTGCTCAAACTGTTTGCCAAGGATGGTGAATTCATTATCGACAACGCTGGCAAGCGCACCGCGGCCAAAGGATTGACGGCGATGCGCAAGATGTACCGCCAGGGCCTGTCAATCGGCCCGCGGCCCTACATCCACAATCACGTGATCATGATGGACGACGCAAGCCATGCCCACGGGCGCGCCTATCTGGCCTTGCACAGCATCAAGCAGAACATGCAGTTCATCGGCGCAGGTTATTACAACGACAGCTATGTGAAGGTCAAAGGCGTGTGGAAATTTCAGCGTCGACACTTCGTCGCACTGCGCATCGATGAAGATCCCATGGCCGGCGCGAAGCCCGCAAAAAAAGCCACGCCTGCCGGTAAAGCTAAACCTGCGTCCAAGACCAGCGCGCGCATTCGCCGCAAATAAGCACCGCGAGCGGGATCCAACGCAGCAAGCCCGGGCCGAAACCCGGGCTTGCCGCGCGGCAGGGTCAATTGCCAGCGCGTTGAGATGGCTGCGCCGCTACGGCACCTGCATCCAGTTTGAACACCCACAGCGTGGTGGCACCGCCGGGATTTTCGATCTCGGGGGTCAGGCTTTGCCACGACACATCCACCGGCCCACCGCCGCCGGTGGTCACCGCCACAAACTGCGCATCATCGCGTGCATAGCTGATGGGAAACGCGTTGGGCGTGCCATCAAGCCGCACCTGCCACAGCGCTTTACCGGTGGCACTGTCGGACGCACGGAACCAGCGATCCCGTGAACCTTCGAACACCAGCCCGCCTGCCGTCGCCACGATGGCACTGGCCTGGGACGCACGCCGCCGCTGTTGCCACACGACCTTGCGGGTTTCCAGATTGAGCGCCGCAACGCGGCCAAACTTGCCGTCGCTGTCGGGCCGCGGCAATACGGTGTATTGAATGTCCCACGCTTCTTCGGGTTTCCACTCATAGTTCATGCACGACTCGAACATCGGCACATACATGATCCTGCTGTGGGGATCGTAGGCCGTCGCTGGCCAGCTGCGTGCGCCGCCCGGGAAAGGGCACACCATTTTTGCTTTACCCACTTCCGGTTCGAGCTTGGGATCGGTGGTCTTGTGACCGGTACGGGCATCAATGGCCGTCACCAGATTCTGCAAGCCCATGTCATGGGAAAAAAGATAACGTCCGGTGCGCGCGTCCAGTGCGTCGAGGATGCCGAGCTTGCCAAACGTGACGACCGCTTTGGTCGGGCCCTGGGCGGTGGGCAGCGTGACGATGGTGCGTTCAAAGGCCCAATCCAGATCCCACACCTCGCGCCCGTGGTGCTGATAGTGCCAAACCAGTTCGCCGCTATCGGGATTAAGCGCCAGGGTGGTATCGGTATACAGCGCGTCGCTGGAAGCCTCGCGATTGGCGTTGGCCTTCATCAGCGGTGCGATGTGATAGGTCTGGCCGGTGCCAAAATAGACCAGGTTCAAAGCCGCATCATAGGTGCCGGCCAGCCACACTGAACCGCCGAAACGCTGCGCCATGGGCGCATCGTTCCAGGTATCACCACCCGCCAGGCCGGGGCGCGCAATGGTATTGAAGCGCCACAGTTCTTTG
>JANOXY010000654.1:0-6608 GCA_031418675.1 Pseudomonadota bacterium | reverse complement strand
GTCAAGTCGCCGCCAACAACGCAGTAGCTATCGATCGTCATGCGGCTACGCGCCACCATCGGCTTGTTGGGATCGCAGTCGTGTGCAGCCGCAGGGGCCGCAGGGGCCGCAGGGGCCGCAGTCGATCGTGCAAGGTGTGGTACGGGTGCGCCGGGATTTTGCAGAAGCGAATCGAGGAGTTTTTCGGCGTCGACAACTTCGCCGCTTTTAAGCAAGCTGTCGACTTTTTGCATGGTGGACTGAATCGTGGACACATCTGCGCCAGACTCCCGTAACTGAACGGCGCGCGTGCCGACCTGACTTATCTTCGATTGAATCCGACTGGCGGTGGCTTCGTCGGAGTGCGCACAGCTCCACGTGCAGAGCACGATCAGTGTACCCATTGCAAGGCCTAAGGCCTTATGGAAGGGGGTGTATTTCATCTCGTTCTCCAACAACCTCATGATGCCGACGCAGGACCAGGTCAGCGGTCTGCGGCCCAGTTTAACTTGTCGAAGACCGGCGTGCGGGGCTAAACCGTTTTTCTCGACCTGCAATAGGCCAGGCCTGCTGGCCCCGAGGGGCAGGCGGGAGGGTAGGACACACCATGCTCATGCTGTGCCGCTGCCGTTATCGGACTGGGCCATCGCTTGGTATATCCCAGTCCGTTGATGAGGCTGAGTGGGCCACAGGCGATTCCACCCGGGCTGAAAACAATCCCCAGCCCAGATAGCGCCGCCACGATTACAGGCAAGATCGCTTTCTTTTGTCCGCTAATGCAAAATTCCAGTGAACTCAGCCGACCGGAGTTCCCATGGCAAGCATTACGTGTAAATGCGGTTCCGTCTGTATTGTTTTTCCGACCGATGTGGAGCTGTTTCGACACGAGTGTTGTTGTCACGACTGCATCTCGGCGTTGTGGTACGCGACGCAACGTGGCGGGCCGGCCTATCCTTCCGATCTCTGCGCCGATTGCTGTTGGCTGCCGAATGATTTTCGCATCGAAAGGGGCGAGGACAAACTCGGCGCATTTCTGAATTATGCGTCGGCCGACACCACGCGCTTTTATTGCGCAGGGTGTTGGACGGTGCTGTTTGGCGATCATCCGCTCTATGAAAAACGAATCTTAGTATCGCAGATCGCCGCATACGAAGAGTTCGAAGGCTTGAGCGAGATCAAGCGCATGGAGCCGCAGGCGCGGCACTTCCTGAAAGATCTCAGCGCTGAGCAGGTCGCGGCCTTACGACTCTGGCACGGTGCATCGGTCCATGTTTACCAGGGCGTAGCGGATAACTTGCTCGAACACTTCCCGGCGATGAAGGCTGCTGGCGGTGAGGGCGTGGACATGAACGCGCAGATCTTGCTGGAAAAGATCGGCGGCGCATTGGTGCCCACGGACCAAGCCCGCCTGTCTGCGGGCCCACCTTCCCTCCGGCAGCAAGCGCTTGCGCAGGCTGGCAAGGTTGACTAGCGCACTGTTTTACGAACAAGTTTTACAAGCACTGTAAATCGAGTCGCACACCTTGTGGTGTTTTATGCGGTTGCTGGCATGCCATAGGCGCGGATAAATTTGCACCTGCAGATCGTGATGTGGCGCTTTGAAATTCATCACGCGAGAGCTCACCGGGGCATCAAACCTGCACCGCGGGGTAATGATCGACCGCGTTGCAGGAGTCTAAGTCCTTTGCATCTTTACGCTCAAAACTAGACGCTCAGAGTCGCGCTGCATCGCGCCGCGTGTCAGCCATGAACGCCTCGATCGAGCGGTCACTGCTCAGATGCGCAAAAGGTGGTTTGACGACACCAGCATAGTCAGGCTCGGGCTCGAACTCATCCGCCGTGTACTGGCTCGCAGCGAAACCTAGACCAATTACGCTAGCACTGACAAAAAATGCAGCGATTCCGGTGTTGCGGACATTGGTGGCAAGCACAAGATTCCATTTTACTAATACGGTCAGCGCGGCCACACCGACGACATAATAGGCAGCTCTTGTGATAGTGACGCTACTGGTCCAGAAGCCAAGATAGTCAACGATTGGGAACACGACCGAACAGCCGAGGCTAACCAAGGAGACCATCAACAGCTGCGCAAAAAACTGCGAATGATGGCGCAGGACGCGACCGGCGATGGCCCACGCGCCCGCCCAGGCAACGATCACCGCGGCCGAAAAAAGACCGCCGTAGAGGTAGTCTTTCCATTCCAGGTCGACCGACGATTGAAGGAATTCAGCGACGACGTCGAACAAGGCGACGCCGAGCAGTACAGCGCACGCCCGCCACGGGCCGATGCGCTCAGGCGTCAACCATCGCGCTGCCAATTTCCGCGTGGCATCGACGCTGTGCTCGTCCGAAAAAATAGCCAGCTCGGTGCGGCCGACCATGAGTCGATCGCCGGAGCGCACTGCCACCGTATCGTCGAGCACCGGCGTGCCATTCAACAATACCGGATTGGTGCGGTCCAGGATCGATAGCAGCCAGCGGTCATGGTGTTTTTCGCAGCGGATCTGCTCGGGCGCAACGTAAGGATCAGTTAACACCAGATCATTGGCGAAACTACGGCCAATTTTCAGGGTGGGTCCGATGCTTCGCGCGTAATCCTGTGCGCGCTGGTTTTTGCCCGTGATCTGGACGACTAATGATCCCATGTCACCGATCGCATCAATTTTTCGAACAGATCGAGCGCCCGCTTGTGACTGATGCCGGTGACGGCCATCTTGATCAGCGCTGCACGTTCATTGTCTTTCAGCGACACCATTACCAGGGTTGCGTCGTGCAGGTCGGGGTAATCCTTATAACGACGCACACAAATCGAGGACTTCCAGGGTGTGTCATCCACCGCGACAAAATCTGTTGTGCACCGGTAGTTGGTGACATGGTCCTCGTCGTCGGTGTTGTCGGGTGATGGATGTTGGAAGCGGCGTTCAACGGCGGTGTAAAACTGCAATGGATTCAACTTCGAAGTCAGCATCCACTCGTAGTCATAGGAGAAATTGCCAGTGTGGAAGTCGTCTTGCAGATAAATGTACTCCTCAGAGCGGCAGTGCTGATGAAATCCCTCATAGGCAGCGTCGTCCTTATCAACGTTATGGCCCCAGCATTTCATTGCAGGACTGATGTCGCGCGGCAACATCAAATCGCCGAACGGCTCGCTGCGCCAGGTTTCGGAGGTACGGGCGAGATAGAAGGCGTCGGATTCGTGGCGCAGATCCTGGCCTAAGGCGAGCTTGAAATCGTCTGTTGCGGCAGCAATGGATGCTTTGCCCAGCAGATTTTGCAGGTCTCTGACTGGCACCAGGAAACTCAATTGCTCGCCGCCCGCTGCAACATTGACCCCGATCACATCGCCGTCTGCGTTAAAGGCTGGGCCGCCGCTCATGCCGGGATTGAGCGAGCCTGAAAACAATAGGCGCTCGAAACGAGATGACTTCAAAGGGCCGTTGTAATTGCCTTCGACGATGGTCATGCCGAGGTCCTGCGGATTGCCCATGGAAAAAACCCTTTCACCTTGTGCTAACGCAGCGGACAACAGGGTGAAGTGGCGAGCGCCGTGCTGCTTGTCGCGAATGATCGCCAGATCGTGCAGTACATCAACTACCACCAGGGTTGCGACGGCTTTGAAGTCATCGTCACCGACGATTTCCAGGCGGTACTTGGCCGGTTCATGAACCAGCGAGCTGACGACGTGAAAGTTGGTCGCCAGCAAGCCATCCGCCGCCACGCGGAAGGCCGAGCCGATGGTCGTTTTGTCGCCGGATGCGGTATCGATGACCCGCACCTGATAAACGAGCCCGCGCAAGGAACTGAACAAACTGCTGGCCGATTGCGCGGCGTTTGCCGTGCACGTTGCGAACATGCCGCCGATTAATGCCAAGCACAACCACACGCAGAGGGACGGCAGCCTGGGGTGAGCTTTTGAGGCGGTGGGCGGGTTCGCCACGGGATGGGGCCAATAGTCGACAAGCAGGAGCAAGAATAGCGGGCCTAGCCGGTGTTTTCGAGCCTTGCGAAGGCGCTGGGTAAAGGAGAGGTGCATTGTGAACCGGAGTCCAAGCGCGCGGCGATGTCAGCCCGTGCTCAATCCGGCCACAAAATCCGCCAGCCTAAACTCGCCGCAGACCTGTCCTTCGACATCGTAGAACGCGGTCATTGAAATCGAGATCAAGGACGCGCGACTTCGTGCCGACCGAAAGGGTGGAAAGCGGTTGATCGGTAGAGCGGGCGCCGACCCAACTACGCCGCAGGCGCGAAAATTTCGACGACCAGAGCATCCGTGCTGCGCGCCAGTTGCGCGCAGCGGGCACCTGGCGGCAGACAGATCACTGAACCCGTGGCGAGGTGCACGCGGCCGTGTTCCGGGTCATCGATTTCTATCCACCCCTCGGTCACGTAAGCAAGATGGTAGCGCTGCTCGTCTCCCCCCCATCGTGCAGGCGTCAGATGATCGGCGTAGGCGCGCGCCGTGTGCGCGGCCATGCGCCCGCTGGTCACGGCCGCCAGTTCAAAATCCCGATAGACATAACCGTCCTGGGTGTCGGGTCGGTACGGTGCGTCGAGTGGCTGTTGGACAACGATGTGCTGCTGGTCGCTGTCGTGCATTGATTGCCTGGTGACCAGCAGTAGCAGTTCGAACTCACCACCGCAGTCGCGCTCGCGGTGGAGCGGGCCGTTGAACGCTGGCACCACGGTGCCGACGCCCAGGCGATGCACACCGATCTGCTGGAATTCGACTTCGAGCCAGCCCCGCAGGACGTAGGCCAGTGAGAAAGCTTCGTCGTGGCGATGCAGCGCTTCAACCCGTGCGCCTTCGGGCTCGAGGTGAACGACCTGCAGCGTGTAGCGACCGTTCGTGGCATTGCTGATAGCGAGGTCACGGACGAAGATGCCCGGTGCGACCAATTCGTAGCTGTTATCAACGGCGTGGCGGATCAGAGTGTCAGGCATGACAGCTGCCTCTGGTGAGTGAATAGAAGTCCGCAATGCGCAGCATGTGATTAAGACCGCGGCTTGTGCAAATACCAGCGCGGTCTCTTTGCAATCCACGACGACTCATCGTACTGCGTTACGCCCGGCACCCCGCTAGTGTCCGGGGAAACCTACGCAACGGAATTTCGGTCCGCGTAACAAATCGAAAAAATAACAGGGCAGCACCAGCCGGCTGCCCTGCTTTTCCGCCGACGTTCTACTTGATCACCACCGGATTCACCGGTGCACCCGTGCCGTTGACGATCTTGAGCGGCGCTGCGGTGTAGAGGAAGGTGTACTGGCGGTCCTGGGCACAGTCGCTTGCGAGGTCTTCCAGCCAGGCGATTTCGGTAAGGGTGATTCCGAGGTTACGCATCAAGGCGTTGTGCAGCGGCAGCGCCACGCCCGAGACCGGGTCGACGGTGACTTCGTTGGCGATGGTGTCGGTAACGAGGTTCGGGATCTCCATGTCTTTGAACCAGTTCACCAGCTCCGGGCTGTAGGTCAGGCCGGGTTCGATGAAATCCTTGAAGAACTCCTCGCGCGATACTTTGTAGAAATTGGCGATCCAGCCGGTCCGCACGATCAGGATGTCGCGCGGCTCAATCTTGGTGCCTTGAGCGGCGGCGCAAGCCATCAAATCTTCGTGGGTAAAAGTTTCGCCCTTATCCAGCACGTCCTTACCGCGCCAACGGGCGATATCGAGCAGGATGCCGCGCCCCACCACACCACGATCGGCAATGGCCATGACGCTGGCCTTGGCCAGCCCACCGATGGTGGTTTTAGCGTCGTACCCGTTCCAGATCTGATCGTCGTACCACACGTGGCCGAGTGCATCGTATTGGGTTGAGCCTTGGGTGAAACAGCTCAGGTAGTCGTCCGCATAGTGCATGCCGCCCGGGAAATGCAGGCCTTTGCCGGCGATCCAGTTGCCTTCGTCTATGACGGTAGTCCGGATGGCACCCGCCCGTCCTGGCCACACCGGATCACCCTCGGGGTTAGCCATCTTCACCTGCAGGGTGAAAACTTTGCCCGATTTGATGGAGCCAGCGGCTTTCACGATGACTTCAGGCGTGAGGTAGTTGAGGCTGCCGACTTCGTCGTCCGGTCCCCACTTGCCCCAATTGCGCGGGGCATCTTTGAGAAGCCTGGTCAGGCTCGGATCACTGTGATTGTGGTTATGTGAGTCACTCACGGTATTGTTCTCCCCTGGCGGTTCGTTTTTGGTCGGATAAGCCTTGCCGGCGGCCACATGGTGGCCCTATGCCGACGGCAAAAAATGACGGGCGCATGTTACTACGGGCCGCCGCGGATCCGGCCATTTCATGCTGAGCACGGTCGCATCGATCGCAGACCGGCGAGGTGTTGTTGGCTGGTCGCGAGAGCTCAGCTGCGCTGGCGGCTTTGTGTTGCGGCAACCACAAGCTTGTAGAAACTGCGACTTTGGTTGGTGATCAGATCCACCACGGAATCGATCAGGTTACGGTCCAAACCCGTCAGTGGCAGATCGTAAGTTGTGCTGCCCAGCATCACGACATTGCGCAAGGTGATGCGCGCCATTTCGCGCGCGCGATCGACATTGAAACTCACTGAAGCGTTCACCACAGGCTCGATAATGAGCTTGCTAGCTGTCGCCGATGAAATACTTTTTACTTCCAGGTCGTGAT
>JANOXY010000653.1:0-1920 GCA_031418675.1 Pseudomonadota bacterium | reverse complement strand
GGCACCGGCATGTATGGCAATCGCCTGATCGTCGAAGTTGACGGCGGTGAGTTCGAAGGGCCGCGCCTGAAGGGTGTGCTGCGCAAGGCCGGTTGTGCCGACTGGCTGACCATGGCCGAGGACTATGGGCACCTCGATGTGCGTGCCACCTTTGAAACCCACGACGGTGCTTTCATCTACGTTGAATACATCGGCAAGCTGGAACTGACGCCTAAGGTGCGAGCCGCATTAGCCGGCAATGGCACCACCGAATATGGTGAAGCTTATTTTGTCACCGCACCGCGTATGCAGACCGGCGATCCACGTTATCAGTGGGTCAATAACATCGTGTGCGTGGCGCAGGGCAAAATCAGCGCCGGGCGGGTCGACTATCAGGTGTTCCAGGTCGCCAACGATTAAATAGCGATCAGGCCGGGGCACGTTGGTACACCACGCGCCCCTCGAATAGTGTCATCTCGACCTCGATGGCGGCGACTGCATCGGGCGCAATCGTGAACAGATTTCTGTCCAACACGATCAGGTCAGCAGACTTGCCTAGCGCCAACGAGCCGCTGCACTCACTTCGGCGTAAGGCCCGTGCGCCCTCTACGGTAAAAATGCGCAGTGCCTGCATGAGACTGATGCCCTGCTCCGGCCACAGCGTGCCGCGGCTGGCGTCATTGGGGTCGCGTCGTGTCACCAGCGTCGCAATACCCGGCCAGGGATTCATGGAGGCCACCGCTGCCGGCCAATCCGAGCCGGACAACAGCGGTGCACCCGCTTCGAGCAGATCCCGTACCGGCCAGTAACGCTCGGCGCGTGGACCGATGGCGGTGCGAATCGAGTTGATGATGGGCGCTGGATACCACAGGTAAGGCGATAGATCGGCGGCAACATTCAAAGCCGCAAAACGCGGAATATCCGCTGCATCGACAAACCCGGCGTGGGACAGTTCGTGGCACAAATCGCGCCGCCCTGAACGAGCATGGGCGGTCTCAATCGCATCCAATGCAACCCGTATCGAACCGTCACCCGCGGTATGCAGCTTGACGGTAAATCCGCGCCCTTCGAGTTCGCTTATGTCATGAGCAAGCGTTGCCTCGTCGACGTGCAACACACCGCGATAGCCGGCCGGAAAATCCGGGTGTTCAACATAGGGCGCCAACATGCAAGCACTGCGCGCCGAGGTTGGCACGCCGTCCTGATAGATCTTCACAAAACGTGTATCAACATGACGCGAGGCATAGGTATCGCGCCAGGATTCGAGCAGCCCGTAGTCCAGGGGTGCGCTGCGATGGCCGTAGGGCGTGGTGAGCGAAGCTGCTACGTAGACACTGAGCACGTCCAGTTGATCAACGGCTCGATAGGCTTTAAGCAGCGGCAGATTAGCGTCGGCATCGTTGATACCGGTAATGCCGTAAGCATTTGCAATCCTGACCATTTCCCGCACACCGGTCTCATACTGCGCGGCACTCCAATCGGGCAATCGTGCGCGCGCCTGGCTGTCCGCTTCCTCCAACAACAGCCCATTGGGCTCGTTGTCGTCTGCGTTGCGCAGAATACGGCCACCGGGGGGCTCCGTGCTGTGTCGGTTGATGCCGAGTAGCGCGAGTGCGCAGCTGTTAGCGCAGGCGTTATGGCCGGAATCATCACGCAGGTATACCGCCCGATCTGCGACGATGCCGTCCAGCCATGCACGAGGTGAGCGAATGCCATGGCGCTCAAAAAAACCACTGCCCCAGCGTCCGCCGATAATCACCTCGGCGTCCGGGAACCGCGCCGCACTACGTAACAGGGCCTGTCGAATATCGTCGGGTGTTGCGCCAAATTCGAACTTGCAAGTGAATACTCCACCGCCTAAAGGCGGTGGCTTCGGGTTACGGCTATAAGCCGGATTGATCGGCCCTGCGGCCGATTACACTACTTGGAAGTCGTCGTCGG
>JANOXY010000652.1:0-2860 GCA_031418675.1 Pseudomonadota bacterium | reverse complement strand
CAGGGGCGCAGCCGTAGCTTCGAACTCGCGGCCGGTATGCCAGGCGCCGTGCACGATTACATAACAGCTCATGCCGTGTTTATTTGGTTTCTACAAGGATTTCGCGGTAGCGGGTCGGGCCGGTGTTCTTGGCCGCATGGGTGGCCGGCACGCGCACCGCGGGATCATGCACCCCTACAAGCTCAACGCCCTCCATGCGCAGCACAAAAACCGAGCCGGAGCTGGCGTCCAGCGTGCCGAGATCCGTGCCGGTGACATCGAATACCTGCAAAGGCGCGCCGTCCAACACGTAAAAAACATAATCATGTTCGTGGGTGTGGATGGGCGTGGTCTCGCCCGGTGCGAGCACAAATTCCCACACGATGATTTTTTCGTTTTCGAATATCTTGGTCGTTCCAACGCCGGCCATGGGCTGTTCTCCCCGTCGTGACGTGAATCAAGGGTCCAAGGTTAGCGAATACCGACCGCACTGACTATCGCGGCGGCGCGCGGCGGGTGATCAGGCTTGGACTTGCCAGCGCAGCTTTTGTCCGACCGCGAGATCACAGGCCGCGGCGCCACCCGCCACGAGTTCCAGGGTCGAGCGCGCCCGTAGCCGCAGTGCGCTGCGCCACGGTAGCAGGGTGGGCACGATATGCACGATCACAAGAGCCCTGTCGAGAAATACAACGTCGATCGGATAGCGCATAAAAAACGTGTGTACGCTATTGCACGGCACCAACCACAGGCCATGGTCGGGACTCAGCGCGGGCCGCGTCAGCAGACCGCCCAGTCGTTCCCACATGCGCGTGGTCCGCGTGACATGCCCGACCATGACGGCGCCGGTGTTGGCATCGAACAGGGCTCCGGCATGCATACCCCTCTGGCTCCTATTTATTGACACGCTTCGCGAGCGGAAAATGGATAGCAGTTTCGTTGCAACTTGGCGACGACCGAGCACATCGTATATCGTTCGCCCAAGCTCGGGCATCCGAGGGAAAGGTGCATCATCGGCGAACTGGCGGAGGAGACTTCCAATGATCAAGCAGAAACTCAAGCAACTTGGCCAGGGCATGACCGAGTACATCATCATCGTGGCCCTCATCGCGGTCGCCGCGATTGCCATCTATGGCCTGTTCGGCGACACCATTCGTGGGCAGATGGGTGTGATGACTGAGGAGTTGGCCGGCCAGACCGGCACAGCCAGCGTTGCCGATCCGGCCACCACTGACGCGACTAAGACTCGCGGCCTGAAAGACTTCTCCGAAGGCAGTAAGTAGTAGCGTCTGCTGCGGTGCTAGGCGCAGTGGCGCCCTGGTCTGCGCTTGAACGCGCGCGCCAAGCCTAGTCGGCACGCGCATCGCTCAGCCTGTCCGCGTAGCCTGCGCGGACAAGCAGCCTTCATGACCCTGATCCTGGCGGTCGTGCTGGTGCTCGGTGGTCTGACGCTTTACCGCGCCGGCCGCATGACCGCTGACAAAATGGCGTTGCAGAATGCCGCCGATGCCATGGCCTTCGGTGTGTCAACGGTCGAAGCGCGTGATCTGAACTTCGCCGCCTACACCAATCGCGCCATCATCGCCAACGAGGTGGCCATAGGCCAGGCCATCGGCATGGCCTCGTGGGCCTACCACTGGAAATCGATCGGCGACTTCCTGCTCGAATACAACAAGTTTCTGAGCGGTCCCACACTGGGCATCTCAAATGCTGTGCTGCCACCGCTGGCCACCCCTTTCCAGGTCTCGGGGGGTGTGTTTGTGACCATGATGCGCGCCTATGCCAAGGCCATGACCGCAGTCAATCACAACATCAACAAGATCTACGGCATCTCCCAGCAGATCTACCACCTGGCCAGCATCGTCAATACCCTCGGCATGCTGGACGCGGCGGTGAAGGACAACGCGCCGGACGACGCCCACATGTCGGCTTATGGGGTCTTGATGCTGCTTTCCCATCTCGCCACCTATGGCGGTCTGCCCACCAGTGGCATCGTCGACCATCTGCCGAGCATGGTCGCGGACCAATTGCAGCCCTTCACAAAATCCTACAATCCCGATGCTGCGGCGACACCCACCGCTGAGTGGCAGGCCGATACCACGGGCGAGACCGATGCCGGTGGTTTTGGGCGGCTCGCCGCTGTCATCCAGAATTCCGGCGACCCCTTTACCAAGGGCCACGTCAATCCGCCCGACAGTGACAACGCCAATCTGACGGGCCGCGGCTGGATCATCAATTTTTTCGATCTGATGCAACAGGCGGGCCTCATGCCTGCACCGCTTACGATCGGTTTTGATGCCGGTGTGGTGAACGGCTCGGCGTCATTTGGCGTATTCAATAACCCCGATCCACCCCGCGCCCAAGGTCCTGGCTGGTTGGGTTTCACCATGAATGGTGGCGTGGATTTTGGTGTGGTCGGCGCCGATCTCGAATATCACATCTATATCCGCATGCGCATGATGCGCGAAGGGGGTAGCGAGCTGCGTATGGTGGTGCCTTTGACCGGAAGCAATGCCAATCAAGCGGCCGGCAATGAATTCTCCTGGTCGAGCGCCGACACCACAAATTTTGATCTGGGCTTTGCCGGCGGCGGCAGCTTCGATGCCTTTCTGCGTTTGCCCTTCATCGGCAAGGTTAATTTGATCAGCGCGTCCATCGACATGGTGGTGGCAGACGACAATATGTTCGTCGGTTTCAGTTTTGGTGGCGGTGGCACCGGTTGCAGTGATCCCAAGAACGACGATGACCCGGACAACGATGACGAGGAAGCGCAATGCGAAGACGTCTCGGGGGATGCCGACGTGGTGCTCTACGACGGCGCTTTTCCAACTTCGGCGCCGCTGGGTGCCGCATTTGTGCACAGTGGTCAAAGCACCGGTGCAGT
>JANOXY010000651.1:0-18782 GCA_031418675.1 Pseudomonadota bacterium | reverse complement strand
TGCTGCCCGTCGCGCATGGTTTCGTCGAGGAACTCGATGTGTGCCATGGTTTGTTTACCGCGCTGTGGCGCGCTTACTCCTCGCGCTCGTGGCCGAGGATGCGCAGCAGATCCTCATGCAGTTCAAACCAGACGGTGTGGTAACTATCGAGCTTGGCGTCGCTCACCCATACCGTATCCCCGTCTTCGACCTTCTCCAGCGCCACACCGAGCTTATTGCGATAAACCTTCAAGCGCGGCTCGGCGCTGCACAGCTTGTTCAAAATAGGTTCAAAGCGCTCATGCAGGTCGCCCAGGCGACCAATAACACGCTCGTCGTAGTCTTGATTGGAATGGTCGTTGGCGACCCGCTTGCCACCCACTTCCATGGTCTGCCAGTCGGTAATGAGCTGCTTCAAATCCTTATTGATGACCTCAAAACGCTGACAGGCAGCCACAAATTCGCCGTTGCTGCGCAAGCCATCGTGGAAGCGCGAATACTCACCGGCCAGCATCATCTGTCCGCAGGCGGTGAGCAGATATTTGCCGTCCACTTCGGTCACGCGGCCGCCGCTGACGGCCTGTGCCAGCACCGTTTGCACTTGCCCCAGCGGCAGATCAGCCAGGCCGGCAATCGCCGCGGCATCGCCGTGTTTACGAATGGCCACGCCGTGCATTACACGATGAAGATCGGTTGTCACGCTCGCTACTCCTCAGGCCTTGCCACGTAATGTTTCAATATCTGCTCGCGACAGACCGGCACCCTTGCCCTTCAACAAACGCGAAAAGCGCTGCTCAAGTTCGAACAGCTCCTTGGCCAAGGGTGTGTCGTAGTTGTATTTGACCCAGTCGGCGCACAAAAACCGAAAGCGCTCGTTACACGCGTCAGGCACAAACTCGCGGCTGCGCTGGTTGTATTGCGCCAGACTCAAGACCCCTTCCGAGGTGCGATAGCGGTCGACCTTGGCCGACAGGTTGGTGGCACCTGCATGCATGGGTCCCACGCTGGGCGCGTAGTCGTCATCGTTCAACATCGAATAGGGGAAATAGGACAAGGCCCGCCGCGGCAGGTCGGTGTGCTGCATCATGGTGTACTCATGCATACGCTGACTGGGGGTTGAGATATATCCGACCAGCTCACCCAGGAAAAGATTGCCGTATTCGTCGTTGAGCAGCGGCCGGAAACGCTCGGCGCGTTCATCGATCATCATCCAGTCGTCGACTTCGTAGCAGCCGGCGATATGGGCAAATTCTTTACCGACGGCAAAATACACCAGGGCACCGGCGTCGAGCTGCTGGTCGCGAGTCCAGCCGGCCATCTCCTCCCACAGCTTGGTGGTCGCAATCTTGATGCGCGCCGTAAGGTCGGTGAAGGTCGCAATCAGTTCTTCGCGGCTGCCCATGCCGATGGGCTGCGGCACGTGGGTGAGGTTGTCCGAAGAATAGAGCCCCACCGCCACCATATGTTCGGCCTTCATCTCCGGCTCGGACTCGAACGAGCCCCAGTCGTCGAGCAGATTGATGTGGATGCCTTCCAGAATCATGGTGACGGTCAGATTGTTATAGGGGATGTCCTTACCCACCCCGTCCAACCACGGATAGTCGTATTCGGATAGCTCGCGGAACTCACGCACCAGCATCTCGCGCTTGTCACCGACCTTGTAGGGGCCGTGGTTATGGATGGTCAAACGACTTTCGCACGACACCAGAAAACCGTACTGGGCGATAGTTGCCATGAAGTTCTGCGCAGCGCTATGCAGCGCATCACCCTGCACACATTCGAAGGCATCGGCGTGGTACACCTGCAGGCGCTGCTCGGGCAGGATCTGGCCACGATGATTGGCCATGCGATTGGTCAGATTGCCGTTGTTGCGATGCCAGGACAGCTGGAAGCGCTTCCAGAAATCCATCACATAAACCACGTCGTCCACCGCGTCGGTGGGTTTGATTACCCCCCAGTTGATCAGCATTTCGCGCCCGAGCAGGTAAAAACACGGGATCGTCCAGGCCACGATCTTGACGCCGCTGTTGCGCGCGCGGTCGCCGATTTCCTCGGCACTCATGTGCTGTTCAATCTTCTTCAGCAAGGTCGGATAACGATAAAAACAATTGAGATAGGAAAACAGAATGTAAGCCGAGACTGGAAAGATCTTGGATTCCTGCACGGTGCGCGTGGCACACAACCAATAGGTTTCGTCAGCGTTCTGCTGAATCATGCTGTTGGTTTCGAGCAGTTGGGCGTAGGTAAGCTTGTTGGCGGGCATCGGTTCGTTCCTGTTAGGTGATCGTCGCTGGACGCGTGCGCGTCAGGCGAGGCGCCAGACCTTGGCCGAGGCGTCGGCACCGGTGGCATAGTCTTCGCCGGTTTTGGCGCGCGCCGAAGTCTCGAGCTCAACACGCTGGCCGTCCTTGATGCCCGACAGGCGCGAATTCATGAAACAAGGAATGCCGTATTCGCGGGTCAGGATTGCAAGGTGGGAGCGTGTGGTGCCACCGGCACATAACACCCCTTTAAATTTCTCAAGCACCGGCGCGGTCAGGGTGCCACCGGAATCATCAACAATGGCGATGGTGTCAGCGGGCACGCCCTTGCTCAGATACTCGAGCACCTTGTCGCTGGTGCGCACGTAGCGCGCGATGCCGATCAGGTTTTTTTCGTGGGTCACGACGTTGTCGCCGGCCCCGCACAGCGTGCGGCCCTGGCTATCAACTGGCGCCGTTGGCGCACCCTCGTGTTCGAAGCTGAAGTCGGGATTGTGCAAACCGGCGTCTTTGTAGGCATCGGGGCGCTCAATGGCCGAGGACATCGCCGAGGGTGCAAAGCGATAACCAAGACCAAGCAGTCTGGCTTCGATGGCCTGCATATCCGCTTTGCTGAGTACCGCCGCTTGTGGGCCAAATACAAATTCACGCCAGGGTTTACCAGCGGCGGCGAAGCGCTGGCGTATGAGGTCTTTGACCGCACTGTTGTAGGCTTCGACCACGGCAAAATCCGACTGATAGCCGTATTTGTCGGTATCGACCATGAGCTTGGCCATGGGTGCTCCCCTTATCTGTTCTCAAGAAGTGAAAAGATCGCGCAGCCGCGCGAGTTCGCCAGGCCCCAGACCATAGAGGGTCTGCAGCATCCCTTCGCCCGAACCATAACGCTCGTCGATGGCAGCGAACGCGGATTGTAAATAGCTTTCACGGGTTTCCAGAAGCGGCATGATCACCTTGCGTGCCACCTCCGCGCTCGCGCGTACGGAATACTTGGTGATGACACGCGGAATTTCCGCCTCGGCGGGAAAATAGCGCTTGGAAAGCATGAAATCGTAAAGAATCGTGGTGCGTGGCACGCCCAGCGCAGTCAACAGCAAAACCGAAGCCAGGCCGGTGCGCTCCTTGCCGGCCGAACAATTGATCAACACCGCGCCGGGTGCGCCCTCCAATAGCAGCTCAAACATGCGCTGATAGCGTGGTGCGGCGACCAGCACCAGCACGCGCATCATTTCCTGTACGGCCTCAACCACCTTCTGCGGGTCTTCGGTGCTGTTAAACAATCGGTCAAAGAAGTGACTGTCGCCAATACCAGGTGTGATACCCAGCACCTCCAGACGCGGGTTGTTGGGCAGCCCGCGCAGTTCCGTCGTGCGTTCCTGTTCGGTACGGAAGTCGCAAACCGCGCGGATATCGAGCGCGGCAAATTGCTCCAGGCTTGCAGCGCTCAAGTTAGCCATGTGCCCGGAGCGGAACAAACGCCCCCAGTGCACACGCCGGCCATCGCCCGTCCCATATCCGCCCAGATCGCGAAAATTGATGCTGCCGGCCAGCGGCACGTTGCGCTGGGCAAACACAATGCCGTGACCGGCGGCGTCTTCCAGGTAAAAGTACTCACGCTGTCCTGGCCGCATGGCTGCTATCCGCACACCCGGGCGTGCGTCGCGCAGCAGCGGTCGCTCGCGTGCGATCGTGTGTGGACTTGGGCCGCCATAGAGCGTGATCGGGCCCATGCCCCAGGCCGGCGGCCAGTCAAAGCGATAGTGTCCATCGCTCTGCAACTCGACCTCGATGCCGGTCATCAAATCGCCGTCGTGTGCACCCTGCATTTGCCCCCCTAACTTTGTCCGTCACACCCGCACCTGCTACCCAGGCGGAGCCCACTGCGCGCCGGGATCTCTGTGCCGCCCCTGATCGAAGATGAGGGCAAAGCGCCACGGCGAGCTGCAAGCCATGCCGAGCCTGGAATAAAACGGTGACTGATGTTGCTCACCCCGGCTTGAGCGCTCTATCGTCCGGGCGCGAACGCGAGGCCGGCATTCTGGCACGGACGCGCGGCACGCGGCGAGGCGCCCACTGCTCCGCGCGCAATCGGGCCGTCGCTGCGGGGCATATAGAAATGCGCAGCGCAGGCGTGCGCCGCAAACACCTCAAGCCACAATCATTCCCAGCACCACGCCTGGCACGTGGCGCAGAGCAAGACATATAGTGGTGCCGTCCTTACCGCGTTTTGGAGTCGCCGATGGATTTTCCCGCCGCCCCCGGCCTGCACGATATCGAAACCCGCATGGCCGATGGCCGCACGGTGCGTTACAGCCTCTCGGTACCGGCCTCGGCGCCAGCCACGCAGCGCCGCCCGCTCGTGCTGGTGCTGCACTACGCGGGAACGCCGACACGCTTCTACGGCCGCCCCCTGCTGGAGTTCCTGTTTGGCCCCGCACTGGCGCCGCTTGGCGCAGTGTTTATCGCGCCGGAATCGCTGCGCGGCCAGTGGCACACGGAAGAAAACGAAGCCTTTGTCATGCACCTGCTGGATGGCGCGGCGAGCGCCTACGACATCGATCCGACACGGGTGGTCGTGGGTGGTTACAGCATGGGTGCCATCGGCACCTGGCATTTCATCGCGCACTATCCTGAGCGTTTCTCAGCCGCACTGCCCGTCGCCGGTTATCCGCATGGGGTGTTTGATTGTCCACGACCCGTGCATGCCTTTCACAGCGCGTCCGACGAGCTATTCCCACTCGCACCCCTGCAAGAACAGGTCACCGCACTCGCGGCCCAAGGGCAGCCCATCACCCTCACCACTGCCGAGGTCAACGGCCACTACGATGTGAATGGTTATCGCACTGCGCTTGGCGAGGCACCCGCGTGGTTGGCGGGTATATGGAAAACACAAGCCGGCTGAACCTGGCCACGGTGTGGCGCCGCGCAGACTGCCGGACTTAAGCCACATCCAAAACGCCGGTGGTTGGGGAGCCACCGACCCTGCGCCCATGCCGCTATCGTCACTTGCTAGCGCTGCATACAATGCGCGCTCTTTTTTCCGGGACGCCACTCAACATGGCCGGCGCGCAGCGCATCGATTGTTTTAACTTCGAAACCGGCTTTGTGATTGCCGGCAAGTACCGCGTGGTCGAATTGCTCGGCCGCGGCTGGGAAGGCGAGGTCTACAAGATCGTCGAAGTTGGCACCGGCATCGAGCGCGCTGCAAAACTGTTTTTCCCCTATCGCAATCGACGCAACGCCGCTGCGCGCCGCTACGCGCTCAAGCTGCATAAGCTGCGTCACTGCGCCATTCTCATCAAGTATTACACCCAGGATGTGCTGGAATTCGCCGGCCAGCGTGTCACCGTGCTGGTGTCAGAATTTGTCGAAGGCGAACTGCTGGAACATTGGATCCGTCGCCAGCAAGGCCGTGCATTACAGCCCTTTGAAGCCCTGCACCTGCTGCACGCATTAGCCGCCGGCATTGCCGACATTCACCGTGCGCACGAGTATCACGGCGACCTGCATACCGAGAATGTGATCGTGCGCCGCCACGGGCTGGGCTATCAGATCAAGCTGATTGATCTCTATCCGTGGGGCGCGCCCAAGCACGAGAACATTCAAGGTGACGTCTGCGATTTGATCCGCCTGTTTTACGACGCCCTGGGCGGTGTGCGTCGTTACGCCCACCACCGCGCCGAGATCAAATCGATTTGTTGCGGCCTGAAGCGCTCATTGATCCTGCGCAAGTTCAAAACCGCCGGTCAGTTATGCGACTACCTCGAAAACATCAGTTGGAACTGAGCGAGCAGGTATCCCTGCCAAGGAATGTCCGACGGAAGTCGGACCTGCATTCGTTCGTAGGTCCGAATTTATTCGGACACCAGACTGCGCCTAGGACGAACGCGCCAAGGAATGTCCGACGGAAGATGTGGTAACCGGGCGTCAAGCGTATGGCCGCCAGTGGGCGAAGCCCCGCAGCCATTCGCACTATACTGCGGCCCTCCACCCACCGAGGACCATCCATGCCCGCCGCCATCAATCGCCAGGTCGTACTGAGCTCCCGCCCGACCGGTATTCCCCAGGCCGAACATTTTGCCATCGTCGAGACAGCACCACCGGTGGCGGGGCCCGAGCAGGTACTGGTGCGCAATATTTTTTTATCGGTAGAGCCGGCCATGCGCGGCTGGGTAGCGGACCTCGGCAACTATTCCGCACCGGTTGAGATTGGCGCAGTGATGCGCGCGCTGACGGTTGGTCGCATCGAAGCCTCGAATCTTGCGGGTTATGCCGTCGGCGAATACGTGACGGGCATGTTCGGTTGGCAGGACTACGCGGTGGTCGGTGCAAACGTCATCCAGCGTAAGGTTGCCGAACAGGGCTTGTCGATTTCCACTTGCCTGGGCGTGCTCGGTATCAACGGTCTGGCGGCGTATTTTGGCTTGCTCGACGTAGGTCAGCCGCGCGACGGTGAGACTGTGGTGGTATCAACGGCCGCCGGTTCGGTCGGCTCCTGTGTTGGGCAGATTGCAAATATCAAGGGCTGCCGCACCGTCGGCATTACCGGCGGCGCAGCCAAGAAGGCTTTATGCACCAGCGAATTTGGCTACAGCGCAGCCATCGATTACAAGAGCGAGGATCTCGGCGCAGCGCTGGACGCCGCCTGCCCCGAGGGCATCGATGTGTATTTCGATAACACCTCCGGGTCTATCACCGACGCGGTCATGCCGCGTTTAAAAATCGGCGCACGGGTGGTGATCTGAGGCACCGCGTCGATCGCCAACTGGAATCCGCTACCCCAGGGACCACGCTTTGAGCGTGTGCTGCTGACCAAACGCGCACGCATGCAAGGTTATGTGATCTTTGATTACGCGCCGCGTTATGGCGAAGCCTTGGCTGAGTTGGTTCCGTGGGTGCAAGCCGGCCGCATTCGCTTTCGAGAAGACATCCTGGCGGGCATCGAGCACGCGCCCGATGCCATCGCCGGCCTCTATCGTGGTGACAACCTCGGCAAACGCCTGATCAGAATCGCGCCCGAAACTTAAACGCCTTATCGGCCACGGGCGGCGCTCGCGCCGCGCATGGTCATCATGGCCTCGACATGGGGCGGTACCATGCCCTTGGCGCGATAGGCATTCATCAACGCTACCGGCACTTCGTCGTAATTGCCGATCGGACCGCGACAACTGCGTGCACCGCACAGGCAGCTAAAGCGAAATGGGAAGGCGATCTGGGTCAGGCCATAATCGAAGTACAGCTCGTCCTGCGCGGCAATGTCGCAACTCGCCACCAGATAGACCAGGCCAGCCTCACATTCGATGTGGGTGTTAGGTGCGCAGGAGTGATTGACAAAATCATCCGCTCCGCCCGACAGCGCATAAAACTCGTCCACGCCGATCTGCAGAAATCCGTCGCTGTCACCGGCCGCCAAAGCCCGTTCGACCTCGCGACGCCCGACCCGCGGGCCGACAAATTCCAGAATGCGCGTGCCGATTTCCACCGGTTCGAGCACAAACACGCCGTGGCCACCATGGGAGGCCCGGACTTCGACCTGCGGATAGCCTGTCATTGGTTGTTGTCGTCCTTCATCAAAAACCCTGCACCTAAACGGCACACCGTCAAATCATTGTGTAACCGCCATCCACCGCCCAGGCCTGGCCGTTGATGTAGCTGGCTTCGTCGGAGGCGAGGTAAAGCGCCAGACCCGCCACCTCGGCTGGCTGGATCCAGCGTTGCAGCGGCACTGAGCTCTGGAAACGCGCCATCAGCTCGTCGGGATTGCCGCCCACTGCAGCCGCATGGCCACGCATAAAGTCGCGCAGCATATCGGTCTCGACCACCCACGGACAGATGGCATTGACCAATATGTTGTGGGGGGCCATCTCAAGACCCAGGCAGCGGGTCAGCCCGACCACCGCATGCTTGGAGGCGTTGTAGGCACTCTGATTGCGCGAACCCCATTTGCCGGCACTGGACGCGAGGTTGATTACACGCCCATAGCGACGCGCAATCATGCCGGGCAACACCGCCTGGGTGACGTGGAAGATGCCGTAGACATTGCTTTCGATCACGCGCTGGAAATCCTCAAAGCTGTAGTCGAGAAAACTCGCCGCAACGTGAATACCGGCGTTATTGACCAGGATGTCCAATGGCCGCCACGCCTGGGCGGTAGACACCATGGCACGCACACCGTCGCGCTCAGTGATGTCACAGGCCAGGGTTTCAACCGGTACCTGGAATTGCTGGGCAATGGCCGTGCCGGTTTCGCTCAGGCGATGCGCGTCGCGGGCATTAAGCACCAACGCGCAGCCTTCCGCCGCATAGGCCTCAGCAATCGCGCGGCCGATACCGCGGCTGCCGCCGGTGATGAGTGCAGTTTTACCGAGCAATCTGTTCGCCATAAATGCGCCTTGTTACACAAACGGGAATTCGCACGAGGTCACGGCCGGCACGCATGCTATAACCTCGCGACGGCTGTGGGTACCGGCCGCAAGGGGATTTTTAACATGCGCAAGCTCTATCACTGCGCCGGTGCGCGCTCGATGCGCAGCCACTGGCTATTGTTGGAACTCGGTCTCGAATTTGAGTTGGTCACCCTCGGTTTTTCGATGGCGGCACTGCGCGCGCCAGAATATCTCGCCATCTCGCCCCTCGGCCGCGTGCCCTGTCTGGTCGATGGTGAAGTGACCTTGATCGAATCCGGCGCCATCTGCCAATACTTGTGTGAACGTTACGACGACGGCCGCCTGCACCGCGCACCCGGCCACCCCGAACGCAACGCCTGGTTGCAATGGCTGCATTTTGCCGAGACCGTCGCCGTGCATTGCGCGGCGTTGGTGCAACAGCAAGTCTTTGTCGCACCGCAAGAGCGTTCGCTGGTGGTGATCAAGCTGGAATCACGCCGCCTGCGTAAAGCCTTCGAGGTGCTCGATCAGCAACTCACCACCCGCCACTACCTCCTGCCGAGCGGTTTCAGCGCCATCGACACCGCCGTGGGTTACAGCGTGCATCTCGGTCGCCAACTGATCGGCATCGACGGCCTGCCGGCCCTGGCGGCTTACTACACGCGGCTGGCCGCGCGCCCGCATTTTCAGCATGCGCTGGAACAGACTTCGATCAAGGCTATGAACGAAGTGGTGCCAGGCCTGTCTTGAGCGGCGCCGCTTAGGCCGCGCGCGCTGCCAGCGGCCGCTCGCCCGCCACCGTGGTGCGGAACATCAGGCGGCGATGGCCCTGATAGCCACCATCGGCATAGTGCAGCAGGCAACGGTTGTCCCACATCACCAACATCTTGGGGCGCCACCGATGGCGGTAAACAAACTCACTGCGGGTCATGTGCTTGAACAGGAATTCGAGCAAGGCCTGGCTCTCGTCGGCGCGCATACCTTCGATGCCGAGGGTATACACGTGGTTGATATAGAGCGAGACGCGGCCCGACACCGGATGGCGCCGCACCAGCGGATGTACCTGGGTTTGCTCGGCCTGGTCGGACACGATGATCTGCATGGAGCGCGTGGCGTCATCACGGGCAAATAAACCCTTCGGCCCATAGGCAGGCGCGGCGGAATGCACCGCGTTCAAGGGCAGCAGCAAGGCCTGCATGGTGGGCGACAAGGCCTCAAAGGCACCGTTCGCATCGGCGAACACGGTGTCACCACCATGGGGGGGAACGACCTCACTGTAGAGCAAGGTGGCGCTGGGTGGGGTCGCCTGGAAGCTCCAATCGGAGTGCCACATGCTGCCAAAAATGGGCGCAGTCTCCCGCGCTTCGCGACAGACCTCGATGACATGTTCATACCCTGGCTTGGGTTTGACATAAGGATCGTGACCAAAATCGCCGAAACAGCTGCTTAAACGCTCCAGCGTCGTGGGCTCGAGGGTCTGCTCGGGAAAACACAGCACCGGGTGCGTACACCAGGCCGCCATCAATTCCCGCCGCGCGGCATTCGACAATGGTGTGCTCAAATCAAGCCCGTGAATGGCGGCGGCAAAACCCTGGGGTTCGGGTATGACGGTTAAACACCTGTATTCGGGCATGGGCGGCATTCCTCGTGCGCGACGCGAACCCCGGCATTGTAGGGGCAGACAGTGGCGTGCGCAGCTCGATGCATTGGCCGCAAGCACGGTTATCATTGGACACCGTCGGGCTAGCGCGCGGCGACGCCGGCAAGCTGCATGCGGGCTCACCCGCTATGCTATGCAACAAACACCACACGACCGCAGGGGAGACTAGCGCGATGACATTTCAGGAACAGATCCCACGGGTGTACTTGAGTCGCGAACAGATGATGCAACGGGTCGCGCGCTTCAAAGACCTCAAGGGTTTTGATGGCGGTCTGCCCGACAGTTACATGCCGGACTCGATGCGCATCTTGTACAACGTGATCGGCTTTCAGCCGCCCGCCGGTGAACAGGGTGCAATAACCTCGCCGGTCGGCGCCAAAGCCGCGCGCATGTCGTCGATTAAAATCACCGAGGGTTTCAATCTCGGTTATTGCGAAGCCTTGCCCGGCAAAGGTCCGATGATGCACAACCACGATACCAACGAGACCTTCATCTGCATGAGCGGCCGTTGGCGCGCCAGCTGGGAAGATGAACAAGGACGGGTTGAATCGGTGGATTTGGATCCGCTGGACGTGGTGTCTTTTCCGCCCGGCATGATTCGGCGCTTCGAAAACGTCACCGACGGGCCACCCGATCAATACTCGGTTCTCATGTTCGTCATTGCCGGTGACGCGCCGGCCGCGGAATTTTCCACGGAAGCGATGGATGAAATCGCCGCTGCCGGGGTGCTCGACGCTCATCCGGTCGACAATGACACCGACGACTGGCTGGCGCCGCGCAGTGCCCAGCATGGTGGTAGCCGCGCGGCCTGAACAGCGCGCGCAGACCGAGGGACGCGTGGGCACCGAGCAGGCGCTGAGCGTCGTGCCCAGGGGCGCCGAACCGCATGATGCCATCGACGCCCATTGTGCGAGACCTGCTGCTGGTAGGAGGCGGACACACCCACGTTGAAGTACTGCGACGCTTTGGCATGCAGCCGCTCGCCGGCACCCGCATCACCCTCATCAGTCGCGATATTCACACCCCCTACTCCGGCATGCTGCCGGGCCTGATCGCCGGCCACTACGACTACGATCAGGTTCACATCGACCTCGCACCGCTGGCAGGTTTTGCCCGCGCCCGCCTTTATCACGACGAAGTCACCGGCATTGATCTGGAACGCGGTCGAGTTTATTGCCGCACGCGACCGCCGGTCAGCTACGACGTGCTCAGCATCGACAGCGGTGCGACGCCAGCGATGCTGGTGCCCGGTGCACGCGCGCATACGGTCGCGGTGAAGCCGGTGAGTAACTTCTGGTCGCGCTGGCAGGATTTGCGAGCTCGGGTCGCCGCGCACACCGAGGCCATGACCATAGGCGTGGTGGGCGGCGGTGCCGGTGGCGTGGAACTGGTATTGGCCGTTGCCCACCGGCTGCGTGCCGATCGCACGGCCCACGGTCGTGCCGCTCAAGCCTTGGCCTTCCATCTGCTCACCAGCGGCGACGACATCTTGAGCGGTCACAACTGCCGTGTGCGCGCGCGTCTGCGCCACGCACTGGCGGCGACCGGGGTGCAGATCCATACCCATGCCGAAATCAGCGCAGTTGAAGCGGGCCTGTTGCGCACCACCGGCGGCCGGACCATCGCCCTCGATGAGATTCTGTGGGCCACCCACGCGGCGGCGCCGACCTGGCCGGCGGACAGCGGCCTGGCTACAGACGCGCTAGGTTTTATCCGTGTTGATGCCTGCCTGCAATCCATCTCCCATGTCGGGGTCTTCGCGGCGGGTGACATTGCCGCAGTCGATGATCACCCGCGCCCCAAGTCAGGTGTGTTCGCGGTGCGTCAGGGGCCGCCGCTGGCGGAAAATTTACGTCGCGCCCTGCAGGACCAAACGTTGCGCCCCTTCATTCCCCAGCGTCACTTCCTGAGCCTGATTTCGACCGGTGATCGCCACGCAGTGGCCTCGCGCGGCAGTCTGGCTGTCGCCGGGCGCTGGGTGTGGCGCTGGAAGGACGCCATCGACCGCCGCTTCATGCAACGCTATGCGGAATTGCCAAGCATGATGCCCGCGAGCAGGCCGCAAACACCGGAACAGCTCGATCCGCACATGCGCTGCGGAGGTTGTGGTGCCAAGGTCGGCGCTGAACTGCTGCACGCAGCGCTGGCTGAGCTGGTCGTACCCACGCGCGACGATGTCCTCATCGGTCTGGCCGCGCCTGACGACGCCGCCGTGGTGCGCCTGCCCGCCGGTGCCCTGGCGGTACAAAGTGTTGACAGCTTCCGCGCTTTCATCGACGACCCATGGCTGTTCGGACGCATCGCCGCCAATCATTGCCTGTCGGATCTCTACGCGATGGGCGCCACGCCCCATACGGCGCTCGCGATCGTGACCCTGCCGCTGGCCGCGCCGCGCAAGATGCAGGACGATTTGAGCCAGATGATGCGCGGCGCAAATGATGTTTTTGGACTAGCGGGCACGGTGCTGGTGGGTGGACATACCGGTGAAGGCGCGGAGCTCTCCCTGGGTTTTGCGATCAACGGTTATATCGACGAAAAGCGCCTGCTGCGTAAAGGCGGTGTGCAGCCCGGCGATGCCCTCGTGCTGTGCAAACCCCTGGGCAGCGGGATCTTGCTGGCCGGCCTCATGCGCGGCGTGTGCCGGGCACGCTGGCTGGACGAGGCCATTGCATGCATGACGCAATCCAACGCTCGCGCCGCCGAGCTGCTGCGCGTGCACGGTGCGCGGGCCTTGACCGACATTACCGGCTTCGGCCTGGCCGGGCATCTACTGGAGATGCTGCGTGCCAGTGGGGTAAGCGCGCAGGTGGCGCTGGCCAGTCTGCCACTGCTCGACGGTGCTGCCGACCTCGCGGCCGGCGGCATTGCGAGCAGTCTCGCGCCAGAAAACCTGAAGGTCATGACCGCCATCGATGCCAATGGGCAGGCGCGCGCCCACCGCCACTTTGCGCTGTGCTTCGACCCCCAAACCAGCGGTGGTCTGCTCGCTGCGCTGCCCATGGCCGCTGCTGACGAATGTGTCGCCGCGCTGCGCGCGTCAGGATATGTCGCCAGCACCGTGATCGGCGCAGTGACCTGTGCAGCGGACGAACCGCGCCTGTCCTTGGAAGCCTGAACCCGCCTAAGCGTGGGCCATCGCGACCAAGGTCTGACGCACCGCTTGCAGCGTCTGTACCGGCGCGGGGAAGGCAATACGCACTACCCGTGTCTCCAAACGCAGATTGATGCCCTCGCTGTCGCAGCCAACCAATTCCGGCCTCACACCGTCGGCCACGGCGATGCCAGCGACTGCGCAATAGTGCAAGAGCGCCTTCGCGTGATCATCATTCATGTGCTCAACGATGCCGCGCTCGGCCGCGGCGTCGAAAGGATTGGCCAGCACCAGCGCCTCAGGCTCAAACCAATGGATGGCACCGAAACCACCGATGAAGCGGATGCGCCGCGGCTCGATAGCGTAAAAGGCAAAGTCGTGGGTACGGTCGTAGTCGTACGATTGGGGGAAGTAGCGGTAATAGCGCAAGGCCAGATCCCGTTCGTCGGCTGACAGTCGTCGCGCATCGCCAAGCACCGTCACGCGACCCGCGGCCTGCAGATCCGGCTCAGCGCGATCGAACACGGTCAGGGAGACGCGCCCATCAGCACCGATGTTTTTGGTGTGCTGAGCGATGGAGGCGATCAGGATCAGGGGCCGGCCGTGGCTATCCAGGCAATAGGGCACAACGGATCCGAAGGGATAGCCGGCCACGTCGACCGATACCGTGGCCAGAACGCCGTCATAACAGCGACACAATAATTCGCGGGCCACGGCGACGGCGGAGTGAACAGCGGGCGTAGTCATCGGGATCCTCACAGGGCGGCGCCCCTCAGTATCGTTCACCTGAGACTCGCGCACCAAACCCGCGGCCGCGCTTAGAGCGGACGATAACGCGCGATGACGGCGTCAAAGTGGGCAAAATCCAGCGGCTTGGTCAGGTAGTCGTCAAAACCCAGCGCCATGGCGGCCTGCACCTTGTCGGGCAAGGCGTCGGCGGATACCGCGACGACCGCGATGGCACTGAGCGCCGGATCCCGACGCAAGCTCACCAAGGCATCCAAGCCCGACATGCCCGGCAGGTTGATGTCCATCAGAATCAGGTCGAGCGGCTGCGCCTGGGCCAGTGCCAGACCCTGCTCTGCGCTCGCTGCTTCAAACAGCGACACGCCCGGTGTGAGGGCCAGATATCTGGCCACCAGGCGCGCGTTTGCGGCATTGTCTTCGACGTACAGGATATTCATGACCAGGCCTTGGACGGCGCAGCGGGTCGCCTGACGATGCATTTGCTTAGGGCGCTCGCGCACCCGGATAATAGCCGCCCGCCTCGCACTTCTAATAGTCGCGGCGGCCGGTAATGCATCACACTTACAACGACCGTCGACGGAAAGCCTTAGCCATGACGGTAAATTCCCCACCCGATTTTAATCCCGCGACCTACGCCAACCTGGCGGCGATGGTCGATGCCGCGCCCGTGATGATCGCCTGTATCGGTCCAGACCTGCGCTACCGGCAAGTAAATGCCGAATACGAACGGATCTGTCAGCGTCCACGTGACTGGTTCATCGGCCGCAGCGTGGCGCAGGCGCTGCCCGCCGACGTTTATCGCAAAATTCTGCCGCGTCTGGAAATGGCCTTGGCGGGTGTCGCCGTCGACTTCGAATATGAAGGCTATTTCACCTTGGCCGCACCCAGCGTCCTGCGCGACATGCGCGCGCGCTACACACCCAACATCGTCAACGGCCAGCAGGACGGCATCGTCGTCGTAGTCGAAGACATCACCCGCTATCGCTCGGCCGAGCGCGCCCTGGACACCGCCCAGGAGCAACTCAAAGAAATCGTCGATCACGTGCCGGTGTTTATCGCCCACTTCAGTGCCGAGTGGCGCTACACATTCGTTAATGCCGCCTATGAGCGCTGGTATGGCAAGTCCCGGCAATGGTTCGTCGGACGCACAGTTCGCGAAGTGATGGGGTCGGAGAATTTTGTCCGTATCGAGTCTCAATTGCAGCGCGTGATGGCTGGTGAAACGGTGCATTTTGTCTTCGAACGGCGCGCGCCAAACGGCGATTGCATCCATGTTCTCGATGCCCACTTTGTCCCTGATGTTGGTGCCGAGGGGGTACGGGGCATCTATTCTCTGGTCACCGACGATACCCAGCGGCGTGTGGCGCAGGACGCTGCTCTACGCGCGCAATGGGAGATGCGCGCCGTGGCTGACAACCTGCCGGCATTAATCACCTACGTCGATGATGAGCTGCGCTACCGCTATGTGAATGCCAGCTTTCTCGCCTGGTACCAGCAAGCACCCCAGGATTTCATCGGGCATAAAGTCGAGGACGTGGTGGGCTCTGCGTTTGCGCTCACCGGCCCGCTCATGCGTCGAGCCTTGTCAGGCGAAAGTCTGGATTTTGAATATCCGCGGCGTAACGAGCGCTTCCCTGACCCTGAGCGCATTCTGCGTGTGCGACTGCTGCCCGACACGATCGCGGGTCTCACCCGCGGTTTTATCGCACTCATCGATGACATCACTGACATGCGTCGCGCCGACGACGCGCTACGGCGCGCCGAACAGGAATTGCGCGCAGTGATCGATACCACCCCGGCACTGGTCGCGGCGTTTGATATGGAAGCCCGCTTCATTTATGTCAACCGCAGCTTTGCCGAGTGGTGTGGACGACCCGAGCGCTGGTTCCCGGGTCGCCAAGTTGAAACGGTGATGGCGCCGGCGCTCGCGGCCCTGGTCATGCCAACCATCCGCCGCGCCTTGGCCGGCGAGCACGTCACGGTCGAACCCCAGTGTGCGCTGATCCGGCCGCGCGACGGCGCCGAGCGCTATTGTCGCGCCCAGTATGTGCCACTCATGGACGGCGACGTGCAGCGCGGTTTTGTAGGCACGGCGCAGGACGTGACCGAATGGATGGCGATCAACCGCGCACTGCGGCAGCAGGAAATCCGCCTGCGCCAGATCGCCGAAGCCAGCAGCGAAGCATTCACGCTGAGCGATCTGCAACGTCACAACATCACCTATGCCAGCCCCGCCTTCGAGCGCATCTTCGGCCTTACGGGCCGGGCGCTGGTGAGTCGCGGGCTGTCGTGGCTGGAACTCGTTCACCCCGACGACCGGCCACGCATCGTTCATGAGTTTGCACAGACACTGCAACGTGGTGGCTTCGTCTCTGAGTACCGCGTATTGCGCCCCGGCGGCGAGCTGCGTTGGGTGCATGACAAAGCGGATCTGGTGCGCAATGACGATGGCGAGGTGGTCGGACTCGCCAGCGTTATCAGCGACATCACCGAACGGCAGGAGTCGCAACGCGCTTTACAACAAAGCGAAATGCGCCTGAGCCAAATTGCGCAAACCATCACCGAGGTTTTCTGGTTGCTGACCCTGGATGGCAGCACGCCGTTCTACGTCAGCCCGGGTTTCGAAACCGTATTCGGCCGCAGCTGCGCCGAAGCCAAGGGCAATGCGGTGGGCTGGCTGGAAGCCATCCACAGTGACGATCGTGAACACATGGCAAGCGCCTTCAGCGCCATGCTCGGTGGCGCACCACTCGATGCCGAATACCGCATCCTGCGGCCCGACGGCGAGCAGCGTTGGATCAACGACAAGGGCCGCTCGATTCGCGATGAATCGGGTAAGCCGGTCGCCATCGCCGGGGTAGCAACGGACGTCACCGAGCGCCATCTCCAGTACTGCGAGCTAGTCGACTATGCACGGCGCCTGGAACGCGCGCAGACCGTCGGCAATCTCGGCTTCTGGCAACTCGACTTGCATGACTTGAGTATGGTGTGCTCGACGCGTTGGCGCGATATTTTCGATCTGCCAGAGGCACTCGCGAGCGGCACTCTCGATGAGTTTGTGTCACGCGTTCACGAAGGTGATCGCGCGCGCCTGGAGAAGTTCATCACCACCGCGCTGCGTACCGGGCAACCGTTCGACTTTGATCATCGCGTGGTGCGCTGCGACGGCGAAGTGCGTTACATCCACCAACAAGGCAGCGTCGACCACGATGCCGAAGGTTATCCGCGACGCGTGGTCGGCATCAGTCAGGATGTCACGGAACGCAAACTCGTCGAGTTACAGCTCAAGGAAAATGAGCTGCGACTGCGGCAGATCACCGAACACGTCAACCAGGTCTTCTGGCTTATGGAGGCCCTTACCGGTAGGGTCATCTATGTCAGTCCGGCTTTTACATCCACCTGGGATCTGTGCATCGACGATGTCTATCGTGATCCTCAGCTGTGGCTGACCCGCGTGCACCACGAAGACATGGCAAGGACGCGAGCAGCGTTCAAACGCTGCCTGGTCAGCGGCGACGGTGATTTGGAGTTCCGCATCGTCAAGGCCAGCGGCGAGCAGTGCTGGTTACGTGCTCGCGCGTTTGCCATCGACGACGAACACGGCCAGCTTCTGCGTATTGCGGGCTTCGTCGAGGACATTACCGACGGTAAACGGTTGGCAGAGCTGCAACGCCTCAAAGACGAAGCGGAAGGCGCTAACCGGACGAAGTCCGAATTCCTCTCGAAGATGAGTCACGAACTGCGCACGCCCTTGAACGCGATCCTCGGTTTCAGCCAGCTCATGCACTACGACAAGGGACATCCGCTGGATGCTGCGCAGCGCGAAAGTGTCGATGAGATTCTGACGGCCGGGCGTCATCTGTTAAATATCGTCGACGAAATGCTGGACCTGACGCGCATCGAGATCGGCAAGCTCAAAGTCACCATCGAGCCCACCGACCTGCGGGAGATCTGCGCCGAGTGCCTGGCTATGGTCCAGAGCGAAGCGCGCATACGCCAGATCGCGATCAGTTTCGCCAACGAATCGCGTTGCCATACATGGGCGCTGGCGGACCGCACCCGCGCGCGTCAGATAGTGCTCAATCTGCTCAGCAACGCCGTCAAATACAATCTGGCCCATGGTGCGGTGCATATTTCCATCGACGCGCGCGCTGCGCCGGGCTATCTGCGCATTCTCGTCGCCGACAATGGCCCGGGTTTGTCCGCCGAGCAGATCGGCAAACTATTTGTGCCATTTCAACGTTTAGACGCAGAACGCATCAGTGTTGAAGGGCTGGGGCTGGGGCTAGCCCTCAGTAAACAACTGGCCGAGGCCATGGGTGGCACCCTCGGCGCACATGGCGTGGTGGGCGAAGGCTGCACATTCTGGCTGGACTTACCAATCGCGGACCGAACCTGATCGCTGAGGCGATGCCACGCCCGTGGCGTGAGTGCTGGGATGATGCTCCGCCATGACGTAGACGTATTCTTGCCTTCGGACTGGCAGTCCCGGCATCATTCGCCCTCGGCCCCAACCCCGCCGTTATGTCGTCCGCACGATCGAAGTTGCGCTGATCAACGGCAAGGATCTCGCCAGTTTTTTCCCTATCAGCCGCTACTTGTTGCTGATCGACGTGAATCCGCTGCCGGTGATACCCGCCGCGCTTAGCAGCAAACGC
>JANOXY010000650.1:0-1619 GCA_031418675.1 Pseudomonadota bacterium | reverse complement strand
TGTTTTTTACGTGTTGGACGGCGCGCCTTTGCAGGTATTCGATGTCACCGGCACGGATCTCGGCACGCTGGACGCCAGCACCGGCTCGGTTTTTGTGCTGCGCATGGAGGGCGACGAACTGGTGGGCGTGCATGACCCCGCGGTGAGGGTGCCGGCCACCCATGCGGCCAAGAACACCGGCCCAAGCCGCTACCGCGAAATCCTGGTCGAGACCAAATAAGCGCCCATGAGCTGTTATGTAATCGTGCACGGCGCCTGGCATACCGGCCGCGAGTTCGAAGCTACGGCTGCGCCCCTGCGCGCGGCGGGTCATGAAGTGCATTTGCCCACCCTGGCCGGCAACCGGCCCGGGGATCGCAAAGATGGCAACCTCACGGCTGCGATAGCCTCTCTGGCGGAGTTCATTGAAACGCAGCAACTGCAGGACATCGTCCTGGTCGGCCACAGTTATGGCGGCATGCTGATCACTGCCATTGCTGATCGCATGGTGGAGCGCGTGCGCCGCCTGGTGTACTGGAACGCCTTTGTCCCCGACGACGGTCAGGCCTTGTACGATCTGGTGCCGCCCCATTACGTCGAAATGTTCAAATCCCTGGTCGCGGCCGATGGCAGTATCACCCTGCCCTTTCCCGTCTGGCGCGAGGCCTTCATCAACGATGCGCCATTGGCCTTGGCCGAACAGGCCTATGCACAATTGAACCCGCACCCCTGGGGGACTTTCACCGAAAAGCTGCGGCTGTCGCGTCCGATAGCGGCGTTCCCGTGCGCCAAGTCCTATATCAATTGCACCGAGGATACGGCCCTGCCCCACAGTCTGCCCTGGCATCCCCGCATGTCGGAAAAGCTCGGCCTGTTTCGCCTGGTGCAGTGCCCGGGCAGCCATGAATTGTGTTTCACCAACCCTGCGTTGCTTGCACAGAAGATCCTGGAAGCGGGGCGTGACTGATGGGCTACGGTAGCGGTGATGGCTCATTTCACGCGGCCGGCGGCGAAGCGGGTATCCGCCAAATGGTTACGCGCTTCTACGAGCTGATGGCGACCCGTGAGATCGCGCGTGACATTCGCGCCATGCATCCGGCTGATTTAAGTGTCTCGTGCGACAAGCTCGCCACGTTTTTGTGCGGCTGGCTGGGCGGGCCGCGGCTCTACCAGGCCAAGTACGGCAGTATCAGTATTCCCGGTGTGCACGCCCATCTTGCTGTCGACGCCGCCGCCCGCGATGCCTGGCTCGCGATCATGGCCGAAGCGGTGGCCGAGCAAGACTGGGCAGCGGACTTCAAACACTACTTACTCGCCCAACTGGCAGTGCCCGCCGAGCGCGTGCGCGCGGTGTACGAGGAACTGCGCGCTCAGGAACAGCATTGATTGAACGCTGACCCGCGTCCAAATTCATTCGGGCGCCTGTAGGTCCGAATTTATTCGGACATTTGTTCCAGAGCGCTAATCAATATCATCACCGTCAATGTCCGAATAAATTCGGACCTACAAAAGAACCGCAACGAGGCCCGTATGGACGCCGATGAGCTCGCTGAAAAGACCGGCGCCAATTTGTACGCCCGCGATCGAGCGGCGCGAGAGCTCGGCATCAAACTGCTGGAAATACGCCCTGGTTATGCGCG
>JANOXY010000649.1:0-12794 GCA_031418675.1 Pseudomonadota bacterium | reverse complement strand
CGTGTTCATCCTCGGCGGCGAATAGCTTGCGATAGAGAAAACCGGCATGCCACTCGACCCTCAATGTCAGGCCCTGGTCGACGCAGCGGCGCGCAGCGGCTCGGCTTTTGATAGTACCGATCCGCTCCTTGTGCGGCGCGCCTACGATGCCGGCACGCTCATTTACTGCCATGCAACGCCGCCACTGGCGAGCGTGGCCAATCTGGAGTTCGCCGGACCCGGTGACAATCGCAAAGTACGCATCTATCGACCGCAGGGCGTAACAACACCGTCGCCGGCCTTGGTGTATTTCCACGGCGGCGGGTGGGTGGTTGGCAATCTCGAATCCCACGATCACCTGTGTCGTTATCTGGCGGCCAAGGCGCAGGTGGTCGTGATCGCTGTCGATTATCGACTGGCGCCTGAGCACAAATTTCCAGCTGCGTTTGACGACTCATTGGCGGCCATCCGCTGGGTCGCAGCCAGCGCTGAAGAACTGGCGCTAGATGCCAGGCGTCTGGCGGTGGGCGGGGACTCTGCGGGCGGCAGTCTCGCCGCTGCTACCGCCCTGGCGGTGCGAGACGAAGGTTGGCCCATGCTGCGACTGCAGCTGCTGCTCTACCCATCCACGGATTTCACCGCCGACACCGCCTCGCTACGCGATAACGGCAGTGGTTATCTGCTGACCCGCGCGGCGATGGAACAATTCATCGACTGGTATCTGCCCTCGCGCATTGCGCGCACCGATCCGCGCACTTCACCCCAGCTCGCACCCGATCATTCGGGGCTGCCGCCGGCCTTCGTCGCGAGCGCTGAATTCGATCCCTTGCGCGACGAAGCCCATGTTTATGCTGACACCCTGCAACGTGCCGGTGTGGCGGTCGAACGTCATTGTTATGCAGGCATGGTGCATGGTTTTATGCGCATGGGCGGCAAGGTCGACCGGGCACTGAGCGCGCTCGACGACGCAGCAGCGGCGCTACGAGCCGCCCTGCTCGACTGATTTGTAGGTCCGAATTCATTCGGACATGGGAAGAGTAAGTAGACATTGCGTGCTTGATTGCGCGGGTGTCCGAATAAATTCGGACCTACAGGCCCGCGCCGCTTGCCAGCTCGAGGCTGTCAGATGAATAACACCTCCAGATCCAAAGGCCGCGTGATCATTATCGGCGGCTCCATGGCCGGGCTGTTTGCGGCCGCGACACTGCGCAAGCTGGGCTGGCACGCCGAGATCTATGAGCGCGCGGGTGAGGCACTTGCCAACCGCGGGGCCGGTATCGCCACCCATGACGAGCTCTACGCCGCGGTACGTGCAGCCGGCATCGATCTGCGTGACGAGATGGGTGTGCGTTGCAAAGGTCGCATCATGTTCGAGCGCGATGGGGCACTGATCGGGCGCCACGACTTGCCCCAGATCATGACCTCCTGGGGGCTCATCTATCGCTTCCTGCGCGCCCAGATCGCCGACGCCGAATACCACAACGGCCACACCCTATGCGGCATAGAACATCGCGGTGCGGGCGTCACTGCGGTGTTCGATAATGGCAAGCGCGTTGATGGCGATTGGTTACTCGGCGCCGATGGTACCCGCTCCAGTGTGCGCGCCATCGTTGCGCCCGAAGCTGCCGCACGGTATTGCGGCTACTTCGGCTGGCGCGGTCTGATCGACGAAGCCTTGATCGCACCGGCTGTGCTGGACCAGTTCGACCAACGCATGGCCTTTGGCATGGCACCGGGCGGTCATTGGTTGGGCTATCTGGTCGCAGGTCCCAACGATGCACTGACACCCGGCCAACGCTGGTACAACTGGGGTTGGTATCGCACCGCGACGGCTGAGCAATTGCGCGATCATCTGACCGATGGAAGCGGCCACCATCACGAAAACGGTATTCCCCACCACCTGATTCGCGGCGAACTGGTGGCCGCCATGCGCGCCGAGTCGCGTGCTCATCTGGCACCCCAGATACAGTCGGTGATTGCCGCTACGGCCCAGCCTTTTTTACAAGGCATGTTCGATTTCTGTGCGCCGCGATTTCTTTACGACCGTGTGGCCTTGCTCGGTGATGCCGCAGCAACGGCGCGGCCCCATTGTGGCATGGGCGTATCAAAAGCCGCCGAAGACGCCGCAAGCTTTGCCCAGGCCCTGGATGCAGGGACTGCGGCGCTGGGGACGTGGGCGGAGCAACGTCTCGCCTATGGCCGTGCCATCGTCGCCTGGAGCCGCGATCTTGGTAGCTATATTGGGCCCCAGAGCGACGACCCCGCGCAGCGTGCCAAGGCCGAGTACCACTTGCGCCCTGAGGTGCTGATGGCAGCCACGGCGGCCAGCGAATCCCAGCGGAATGCCCAAGCTTAGGCAGTTCCGGCGCAGCCGGCCGATCTATACTGCGGCCGTAATTTTGCTCATCGATTTAGTTTTTAGTTACGGAGAAACGAGCCATGGCACAAGTGGAATTGACGGCCGCCGACGGCTTCAAAGTCGGCGCTTACGTGGCACCGCCGAAAGGCGAGCCCAAGGGCGGCGTGGTGGTGTTGCAGGAGATCTTCGGCGTCAACCAACATATTCGCCGTGTCGTTGATGGTTATGCTGCGGCTGGCTACGGCGCAATCGCGCCCCAGATCTTTGACCGCGTCGAACGCAATGTTGAGTTGGGCTATACCGCCCAGCCCGACTTCGACAAAGGCCTGCGCATCGCTTTCCATGATTTAAATTTGAGCAACACCCTGCTCGACATTCAAGCCGCCGTCGACTACGTCACACGCTATGGGCAAGTGGGCGTGGTGGGCTATTGTTTCGGTGGTCTTTTAACCTGGCTGTCGGCGTGCAGTCTGGATAAAGTCGCGGTGGCATCGGCTTACTACGGCGGCGGTATCGTCAAAGAAGCCAAACGTTATGCACGCTGTCCGGTGATGATGCATTTTGGCGAAAAGGACAAACACATCCCGCTGCACGAGGTTGAAACCATCCGCGCCGCCCAGCCGGATGTGCAGATCTTTGTTTACGACGCCGACCACGGTTTTAATTGTGATGAACGTGGCAGCTACGACGAAACCAGCGCCTCGCTGGCCCTTGATCGCACGCTCAACTTCTTCGGCAAGCACATGAGCTTCGATCCCGATTCGACGGTAGTGATGCCGCGCTAGCTAAGACGAAGCAAGGTTTTGGATCGCTAGGACCGAATTCATTCGGACACTGATCCCAGAACCACCACCGCGTCACGCGGCGCGCGCAAAAATCGGAACGTTACGGGATAACGAAAACGATGCCCGGCGCGCGCCTGCACGGCGCCCTCGATAGTCATCACCAGCTGAAACAACAAAGCCAGTGGCAACATCAGGATGCCGATCACTACCAGGCTCAATGAAAAAGCGATCAACAGATAGACCAGTATCGACAACTGGAAGTTAAGCGCTTCGCGGCCGTGTTCTTCGATAAAAGCCGAATCAGCGCGGCCACGCAGCCACCACCAAGCCATCACCAGCAAGTGTAAAAACAGCAATGGATAAGCCAGCAGGCCGAGCAGATGGCCATACATCGCCGTGCGGCACTCAGCGCGCGTGGCGCTGTGGCCACCAGCGGGTGGCGACGGAGTGCCAATCAAGGTCAACACGCCGACCACCGCCGCAATCCAGCCTGCGAGCAGCATGAAGACACCGAAGTTGACACCCGCGGCGTAGTCGCCGATGTCGTCATTGAGGATGAGCTGTGCCTGCTCCAACAGCGCGCCATCGGCGCGTTCACCGGCAAGCTGCGCGTCGAGCAGGATGCGCCCATCGGCCGGCGCCATGAACTTGGGAAAATCAAAATTTAAGATCAACTGCCCGCCGCCGGCGTGTGCGATGCTCGGCCGCGCTCGATGCACGCTGGTGGCCTGCGTATCACGCGACTCGTTCAGTAGTTCTTTGCCTTGTGTGTCGCTGATCCTGATGGTGATCGGTACCGCGTGAGCCGGTTTGACGGCGGGCGTCGCGCTCGCCTTCAACGCCACGACCGCAGTGAGGCGCGCGTAACGCCCGGGATGAAGTGCCAGGGCCATGCCCGACAAGGGGGACGCTGGTGACAAAGGCAATACCCGTGGCGGGCTGCCGTGCCAGGTGTGCCAAGCGGCGTTACCCAAAGGCACACAGCTGCCGAGCAGACAGCCAATACCGACAACGGCGGCGAACAGCGCTTTACGATTCATGGTGATGCTGAACAGACTCATGGCGCGGCATTGTAGGTGAATGCGCCGCAAGCAATGCAGTCGACGGATCACAGCTGATCGCTCATCATCTGCCAACCGATACGGACAAACCTATTGCGCCCGCGGTACAAGCAGTCACCGCTGCGCCGATCATCAACACCCGCTTGCGCGGAGAAAGGACCCCAGCGAACGCCCGCCGTTTGCGCACCCCATGAGTAAACCCTCACCTACCTCAAGCGCACACCGCAACTGGCTGGAGCGCAATGTGTTTGCGTTAGGCCGCGAGATGCGCTTGTCCTATCTGCCACCGTTGATGGTTTATGTGGCGGCGGGCATTTCAGGCCTGACCGGCATCGTCGGCACATTTTTTGTGAAGAGCTATCTTGGCCTGTCGGCCGAGTTCCTGGCTGCATTGGGTTTCTGGGCCGGTCTGCCGTGGGCACTGAAGATGCCGCTCGGTCACCTGGTCGATCTGATGTGGAAATGGAAGGGTCTCTTGGTGCTGCTCGGCGCGAGTCTGATCGCTGTGAGTCTGGGCATCATGATTGGCTTGCTCGCCGCGCCCGAAACCATGCGCAGCGTGATGCCCGCGGAAGCGTGGTTCGTGCTGACAGCGCTGCTCGCGCCCATCGGTTATGTGATCCAGGACGTGGTAGCCGATGCGATGACCGTCGAGGCGGTGCCGCGTGTTGATGCCGACGGCCAGCCGCTGCCCGCCGAACAACGTGTGCTCATGCACACCACCATGCAGACCCTCGGTCGGGTCGCCATCATCGGCGGCGGTGTGCTGGTCTCGCTGGTCAATGTCGGGTTGTTGGCCGGCGTCGAAGATCTGGCTGCGGATGCCAAGCTTGTGGTTTATCTGCACATCTACCAATACGCGCTGATCATCCCGTTAGTGTCGATACTGGGCGTGGCGCTGGCCGGACGCATTCGACGGCGCGACCAAAATCAACTCGCGGCACGCGGTTACAGCACCGCACAGATTGCCAATCTGCTGGCTGTGCATGGTGAGCGACCGGCGACCAACTGGGGCATTCTGCTGGGCGGTCTGGGCTTCGCGGCGGTGTCGGTAACGGTAGGCTTGCTCAAGGTGCCGGCTGCGCAGGAGGTCGTATTCGGCGCTTCGCTCAGTATCGTGTTGTTTCTGATGTGGCGCTTGCTTGGAGCGCTTGAACCCGAAGCGCGTGCGACCCTGGTCGGCACGGCGGTGGTGATCTTCGTGTTCCGCGCCATGCCCGGCCCGGGCGCGGGCTCGACGTGGTGGATGATCGATCAGCTGGGTTTTGACGAATCGTTTCTGGCACGTCTGTCGGCCATCGCCAGCATTCTGACCCTCGCTGGCCTGTTTCTGTTCAGGCGTTTCATGGCCGAGCGCCCCATCACCGCCATCGTCGCCTTCCTGACCATCGTCGGCACGGTTTTGTCACTGCCGATACTGGGTATGTACCACGGCCTGCACCTGTGGACCGCCGCCCATACCGGCGGCGTGGTTGATGCACGTTTCATCGCGCTCATCGACACGGCGCTGGAATCCCCGCTGGGACAGATCGCGATGGTGCCGATGCTGGCCTGGATCGCGCGCTCGGCGCCGGACAATCTTAAAGCCACCTACTTTGCCGTGATGGCGTCGTTCACCAATCTTGCGCTGTCGGCCTCACAACTGGGCACCAAATATCTCAATCAGATTTTTGCCGTGACACGCGAAGTGGTTGACCCCGTCACCCACCTCGTCACCACGCCAGCGGACTACAGCCAACTGGGCCAGTTATTGCTGACCTGCACGGTGGTGGGTTTAGTCGCGCCGCTGGCCGCGATTGTGATGGTGCGCATGATGGCCTTGAAGAGTGAGTGAGGGCCGCGCCAAGCAGCACCAACGATGATCAACGACGCCCAACCCTATCGCTCGCAACGCGCGCCGCTGTTGGCCGACAACATGGTCGTGACCTCGCAGCCGCTGGCCGCCCAGGCGGGACTGGAAATGCTCTATCGCGGTGGCAACGCAGTCGACGCGGCACTGGCGGCGGCCATTACCCTGACCGTGGTCGAGCCGACCAGCAACGGCCTGGGTTCCGATGCGTTTGCGATCCTGTGGGATGGCACACAGTTGCTGGGCATCAACGGCTCAGGGTGCGCGCCCGCGGCCTGGACAGCAGACTATTTTGCCGGCCACACCACCATGCCGCGGCTCGGTTGGGACGCAGTGACGGTGCCCGGTGCGGTCAGCGCGTGGGTAGCGCTGTCGGCACGTTTCGGCAAGCTCAACTTCGCCGAGCTGTTCGATGCTGCCATTCACTACGCCGAAGAAGGTTATGCCGTCGGCCCGATCACCGCCGCCCAATGGCGCTTGGATGCACCACAGTTCGAAGCCTATCCAGATTTTGCGCGCCACTTCGGACCACCACCGGCGGCCGGCCAGCGTGTGCGCTTGCCGGCCACCGCGCGCAGCCTGCGCGAGATTGCCGCGACCCGCGGCGCCTCGTTTTATCAGGGCGACATCGCGGCGCGTATCGAACAAGCCGCGCTGGCTGCGGGTGGTGCCTTGCGCATGGCCGATCTCGCCGCCCATCGCGCCGACTGGGTTGAACCTATCGCACAAAATTATCGCGACGTGGTGCTACACGAGATCCCACCCAACGGCCAGGGTCTTGCCGCGCAGATCGCGCTCGCCATTCTCGCTCACCATGAAGCGCCGCCGCTGGATAGCGTTACCGCCATGCACTTGCAGATCGAGGCCATGAAACTGGCGCTAGGCGCGGCCGCCGAACACTTCGCCGATCCACGCGCCATGCGCGTAACACCCAGCGAATTGCTCGAGCCCGGCAGCATCGCGCGCGCCGCGGCGCGCATCGGCACGCAAGCCATGAATTTGCCGCCGGTGTCCTTGCCGATTTCCCACGACACGGTCTATCTCAGCGCGGCCGATGCAAGCGGCATGATGGTCTCGTTCATTCAATCAAACTTCCACGGCTTTGGTGCCGGCATCGTCATACCCGACACCGGCATCGCGATGCAGAATCGTGGCCATGGCTTCAGCCTCGATGCCCAGCATCCCAATTGTGTCGCGCCGGGCAAACGTCCCTTTCACACCATCATTCCCGGTTTTGTGACGCGCAATGGCCAGCCATTGTTGAGCTTTGGCGTGATGGGTGGCCCTATGCAGGCCCAAGGTCATGTGCAGATGGTCACGCGCCTGTTTGATTACGGCCAGAATCCGCAGGCCGCCAGTGATGCACCACGCTGGCGTATCGAACCCGATTTCAGCATCGCCGTCGAACGCGATTTTGATGCGCGCATCGCCACCGCCCTGGCCGCCCGTGGTCACCACGTGAAAATCGACGACAACCCACGGGGCTTTGGTGGTGCCCAGCTGATCCTGCGTACTGCCGATGCTTACGTCGGTGGCTCGGATCATCGTAAAGAAGGGCTGGCCGTCGGTTTCTGAGCCCACGGCGCCAAACACTACCCTCCCCATCCGCGCGCATGACAAGTCCGCGCCCAACCGGCTAGCATGGCCGGCGCTCATTTTCCGACGAGGGGATTTCACCGTGGCGAAACTACTGCAGATTGATTTCCCGTTCGCGGGGCCGTTTGGCGAGGAGATGGCCGTCGCGCTGCGTGAACTGGCGGAGTCGATCGCAGGCGAGCCCGGTTTTATCTGGAAGATCTGGACCGAAAATGCAACGAACAAACAGGCCGGTGGCATTTACCTGTTTGAGGACGAACAAAGCGCCGGAAACTATCTGAGCAAACACAGTGCACGCCTCGCGGGTTTTGGCATCGAGGGCATTCGCGCTGTGATCTTCGACATCAACGCGGCCCTGACCCGCATCGACCACGGTCCGCTGTCTTGAGCGTCACCGAGACCGGCGCCATCGAGAGCCTCACGCCCACGGCGTTGTTGCGCCGCTATGTGCTCGGCATTCTGCTGGTGGTTTATACCTTCAATTTTATTGACCGCCAGATCCTGTCCATCCTGCTCGAACCGATCAAAAAAGACTTGATGCTGAGCGATCAGGCCCTGGGGTTTCTGGCCGGCTTTGCCTTTGCGGCGTTTTACGCCACTCTCGGCATCCCCATGGCGTTGTGGGCCGATCGTGGCAACCGCCGCAATCTGATCGCAGTCTCACTGGCGTTGTGGAGCGCCATGACTGCGGCTTGCGGTCTGGCCCAGAACTTCCTGCACCTGGCCATCGCGCGTATTGGTGTGGGTATAGGCGAAGCGGGCTGCAGTCCCCCCTCCCATTCGATCATCGCCGACTACTACCCGCCCCACCAACGGGCCTCCGCCATCGGCATCTATGCCCTGGGTATTCCGCTGGGTGTGATGTTCGGCCTGTTTGTCGGCGGCCGCATGAACGAGTTGTTCGGTTGGCGCATTGCGTTTTTTCTGGTCGGTCTGCCCGGGCTCGCACTGGCCCTGCTGGTGCGCTTCACAGTACCCGAACCCCGCCGTGGCCTGTCCGACGCGCGCGCCGATCGTGGTGAGCAGCCGGGCATCATGGAAACCGTGCGTTTTCTGCGTCGGCGGCCAGCGTTTGTGCATCTGTCCTTTGGCGCAGCACTGGCCTGTTTTATCGGCTATGGATTCATCGTGTGGTTTCCGTCTTTCCTGATCCGCACCCACCACATGAAAAGTTCGGACGTCGGCCTGTGGCTGGGCCTGTTGATCGGCGTGGTCGGTGGCTTGAGCATGTATATCGGCGGGGTGCTGGCTGATCGCTTCAGCACACGCGACACCCGTTGGAGTGCGTGGATAGTGACGGCGGCCAATCTTGTCGGCCTGCCCTTCGGCGTTGCCGCCTATCTGGTCAACGATCCCTATTGGGCCTTGCTGCTGTTCATTCCGCCGGTGGTGGCAGCGAATTTCTGGCAAGCCACGACGCTCGCCCAGGCCCAGAGTCTGGTCAGACTGCGTATGCGTGCGCAAACCTCGGCCATTTTGTTGTTCATCGCCAATATCATCGGACTCGGCGCCGGACCGTGGGCGATAGGCGCTGTCAGTGATCTGCTGGTACCACGTTACGGTGCCGACTCGCTGCGCTACAGCCTGATGGGCTTCAGCGTGATCGGCTTATGGGTGGCCTGGCATTTTTACCAGGGTGGCAAACATCTGCGCGCGGATCTGGCGCGGGCAGATGATCCCGAGTGAGCTTGAAGTTAGGTTTTGCGGTGCCTTGCAGCATCCCCTGCCGCCACGGGTAGCGGGTTAGTGTGAGGGCGCAATCCCGTCGATCGGACCCTTGATATAAAACATGTCGGGCGGATGAATTCTTCCCCGTCGGGCGCGGTCCAACTTGGGGTCTGCGCCGTATACTGCTGCGCACAGTCCCAATAGGAGACCTCCCCATGGGCGCCTTACTGTTCTACTTTGCTGTCGTCAGCCAACTGCCAATCCAACCCAGCGGCTTACCGGTTGCGCCATTCGACGTCACCGTCGGCCAGCAGGTGGTGGACTTGCGCGAGCCCATGATCGCCCGCACACCCGGGGTGCGTATGGTGCTGTTCACACGCGGCGGGACCCCAGCGGAGTTTGAGGCCTCCCATCCAACCGGCTCGGTCACCGCACACTTGCGCGACGCCGGCGGTCGCGAAATCGCCCTGACCCATACCGGCTATATCTACTACCGAGGTTACTCTGGCCTCGAACTGACCGAACAGACGGCGGCCAGTCGTGGTCAATCCTTTGGCCATTTCCAACTCAATGCCCAGGTCGCAATGCAAAACGTGCGAGTGGTGTGGCTGGATCGCTTGGCGCGCCGGGTTGAGGACATTCAGCCGCTTTTATAACGAAGGTAGGGCCCATGCCGCAGTCCATCATGGTGACCGGCTGGGGGCAGGTCACGCAGCCCAAACAAGCCACGCCGCCCTATATGGACCCGCTCGACATGATGGAGCGCGCGGCGCGGGACGCTGCGGCCCAGGCGGGGGTCAACGTACTGGCGTCTATTGATACCCTGCTGGTGGTGCGCGCCCAGAGTCGCGTGCTGCGTGCGCCCGGTGAAGAACTTGCGCGGCGGTTGGGCATTCATCCCCGGCGCATCGAGGTATCCGGCATCGGCGGCCAGGTGCCACAACAATTTGTCAATCGCGCCGCCGGCATGCTGGCCCGGGGCGAAGCCGGCACCGTGCTGGTGGTGGGTGCCGAGACCTTTTATCCGCGCAGCGCCGATGCCGTGCGGGGCGAGCAGGCCTTGATCCAGGGCATCCCTGAGGATTACGCCGAAGAAGACGCGGTAGGCAGCAACGCACTTGAACAGCGACATGGCCTGAGCCTGCCTATCCATGGGTTTCCTTTGTTCGAAGTGGCGCTATGGGCGCGCTCAGGTTTAAGTCGCGAACAATGGCTGGCGCGTATCGGCGACATGTGGGCGGGTTTCAGCGCGGTCGCCGCACGCCATCCCAATGCCTGGACGCGCGCACCACTGACTGCTGATGCCATCACAACACCTGCTGCGGACAACCGTCCGATCTGCCTGCCCTATACCAAGCGCATGGTGTCGCTGGTGATGGCCGACATCGGCGCGGCAGTCATACTCACCACCGCTGAGCGTGCTGCCGCCGCCCGCGATGGTGCCGGCCAGCCGGTCTATTTCCTGGGTGGTGGTTATGCCAAGGACAGGCAGCGCTTCATGGTGCAAAAGAGCGTGTTTACCCGCAGCCCGGCGCTGGAACAGGCGGCCGCTAAAGCCCAGGCCCGCGCTGGCCTGCGTGCGGCCGAGCTCGAGTGTTTTGATCTGTACAGTTGTTTCCCCTGCGCAGTCACCGTGGCGCGCGAGCACCTGGGGCTGGGCGATGGCGATCCGCGGCCCCTGACCCTCACTGGCGGTCTGGGTTTTTTTGGCGGCCCCGGCAGCAACTATGCCCTGCATGGCATCGCGACCATGGCAGAAACCCTGGCGAGTGGTCGTTACCGCAATGGCATGACCACGGCGCTGGGCTGGTTCATGCACAAGTACGCCGTCGGCATCTATGGCAGCAAACCAAACGGTGCCGATTTGAGCGGCTGCGATGTGGAAGACGAAAACAATCCGGAAGCAGGTGCCGCACCCGTCACCATCGCCGAGCAGGTCAAGGGTGCTGGTACGCTCGAAACCTATACCGTGATCTATGATCGCGATCAGCAGCCGAACCGTGCACTGCTTTATGGCCGCACTGCTGCGGGCTTGCGCTTCGTCGCCAACACCCGCGGCGATGCCGCGAGTTTTGCAGCCCTGATCGAGAACAACCTGGTAGGCAGTGCGGTGCAACTGCATCACGACGGTCATGTGAATATCGCGGAGTTGAACATCTGATGGCCAAAACACGCGGCCCGCTGGACGAAGCCAAACTGGACCGCGTGGTGGCCGAAGCGCGCCGCCACAGCGAAGAACGCGCGCGTGGTTATCGCGAACTGGCACTCGGTCTTTACCCTTGGGTATGCGGCCGCTGCGCGCGGGAATTTACCCGCCTCAATCTGCAGGAATTGACCGTCCACCATCGCGATCACAATCACGACAACAATCCCGCCGACGGCAGCAACTGGGAATTATTGTGCGTTTATTGTCACGACAACGAACACGCGCGGCTGCTTGAACAACAAGGCCCAGCCAAAGCCAGCGCGGGGCACAAGCCAGTCGCTACCCATCAGCCGTTTGCAGCGCTGGGGGCCTTGCTGGGCACGAAGGACGGTGGCGACTCGAGTTGATCTGTAGGTCCGAATTTATTCGGACAAGTGCCAAACCAATTCACCCCTCACCCCTAGCCTCACCACCAAGGCAAAGGCACCAGGGCGAGGGGAAAATCATCCCTCACTGATCGATATGCACCTTACGATAGGCAAAACGCCACTCGCCGTTTTCCTTGCGTAACTTGTCGTTGTAGCCACCGACCGCGGCGAGTTCGGTTTTGCCGCCCTTCAGCGAAAAATAAATCAGGTTGCAAAAGCCGGTGCCGGTATCACCGTCAAGATCAAAACTGACGTTGACCATCATGTGACGCACCTTGCCACCTTCCCAGGAGCGGTGATAGGACTGGGTGAACTCCCGCAGCTTTTCGTGGCCGGGAAACTGGCCGTAGATGGGGCTTTCGAAAGTGCCGTCCTTGGTGAAGCACTGCACCCAGTCCTCGAAACGTTCGTTGTCGATAGTGATGGCATAACGGGCATAGAGTTCGCGAACCTGTTCGCGGTCTTCAGGTGTTCCGGTGATCTTAGGCATGGGTTCCCCTTTTGGCGTCGGTGCTGGCACCGCGCGCCGATGTCGATAAATTGCGATGGTGCGTACTAAGCGCAAGGCTCAGTGCAGTCTAGACCAGCGCAAGCGACGCTCAAAGCCTGCGCTTGACGGCCGCCAACGATTGCCAAGGGCATCCGACTGCGCCTAAATGCGCTCTGCTAGGAGCCTGTCGGACTTAGGGAATCGTCGCGAGGTGGTGGGAGAGCGAGGACAGATAGGCGCGCATTCGAGGCGAATAGTGGGGCCCAAACGAGAAGGCGCGCGACTATGGACCGCTGTCCCACCGCCGCAGCAGATTCACCCTAAGTCCGACAGGCTCCTAGACAACGACCAGATTTATTGGGCGCATTACCAAGGAATAGTGTATGGAACTCATCGAAAAACTCGGCTCCATCGGCAGCATGGTCAATGCGAT
>JANOXY010000648.1:0-3175 GCA_031418675.1 Pseudomonadota bacterium | reverse complement strand
CACGCTAACAGCGGCCAGCCCCAGGTACCGGTCTCACGTCGCATGACCGCGATGGTCGATACACATTGCAGGCACAGGGCATAAAAAATCAGCAGGCCGAACACCATGGGCAGGGTGTAGACCGGAGCGCCGTCAGGGTGTTTGGCAGCACGTATGCGCGCAGTCAAGGTCGAATTGGCATTGTCTTCGGTGGTGCCGTCCACGGCGTAAATGGTGCCGAGCGCCGCGATCACAACTTCGCGTGCCGGGAACGACGCCAATACCGCGGCGGTCACTTTCCAGTCCCAGCCGAGTGGTTCGAAGATCGGCGTGATGCTGCGGCTCAGGCGGCCCAGGTAGCTGTCGGCCAGCTGCTGGGCGGCGTGGTCGCTGCTGCTGACACCAGGGGGAACAACCTCGTCGCGTGGAAATGAGGCCAGCACCCAGACCACCAGCGCGACACTGAAAATGATGGTGCCGGCCCGCTGCAGAAAGACAATCGCACGCGACAGCAGTTTGGACAGCACCGCACGCAGGTTGGGCATGCGATAGGGCGGCATCTCCAGTAGAAAGCGTGCTTTGGCGCGCGACCAATACAGGCGACTGATCAGCCAGGCGGTCAGCGCACCGCCGACGATGCCAAGCAGATACAGCGCGAATAACACCAGCCCCTGCAAATTGATCAGGCCGGCAAGGAAATGTCGCTGTGGCACAAAGGCCGCAATCAACAGGGAATAAACCGGCAGGCGCGCGGAACAGGTCATGAACGGCGCCGCCATGATGGTGGCGAGGCGATCGTGACGATTGGGAATGACCCGGGTGCCCATGATGCCTGGCACCGCGCAGGCAAAACTCGACAACATCGGAATGAAGGACTGTCCGGACAGGCCCAGGGCACGCATGGCGCGATCCATGAGAAACGCAGCGCGCGCCATGTAACCGGTGTCTTCAAGAATGATGATGAAGGTAAACAAGATGATGATCTGGGGAAGGAACACCACCACGCTGCCGACGCCTGCGATCACGCCTTCGGCGAGAAAGCGCGCAAACAGGCTGGGCGGCAGGCTCGCGGTGACGGCCTTGCCCAAGGCGCTGGTCACATAGTCGATAGCGTCGACCAAGGGCGCGGCCCAGGCGAAAATCGCTTGGAAGACCATCGCCATTATCAGCCCGAACAACAGGGTACCAATGAGCGGATGATTAACGAGTTTGTCGGCGGTATCGGCGGCCGCTCGACGCGGCGTTGGGCCGCGGCTCTCCACACCTTTGAGTTGCGCCTGAATCCAACTGTAACGGTCCCGCGCTTCCAGGGTGGCCAGGTTGCGCCCGCCGCCAGCCCCATGGCGCAGCTCCGCCAATATCGTCTCAAGCTCGCCACCGACCGTTTGGGAAAGTCGTTGTTCGGCGTAACCACCGGCATCGATCAGGGCACGGCGCAATTCGATTGCACTGGCGCTGACGCCGCGCCCAGCGAGGTATGCGGCGAGTTTGGTGACCGCCTCTTCAAGTGCGGGGTTCAATACTAAATGCGGCGCAGCCGGGTTGCGCAGCACCTCGTCGAGAGCGAGCTTGAGCTGCTCGAGCCCGGTGCCCTTGGCCGCTGAGATTGGGATTACTGGCACACCTAGACGGACCGCCAAGGCATCGATATCCAGGCTCACGCCCTCATTGTCCAGACGGTCGATCATGTTCAGCGCGATCAGGGTCGGCACGCCCGCTTCGAGGATCTGACTGGCAAGAAACAGATTGCGGCGCAGGTTGGTCGCGTCAACGACGATGATGGCAGCCGCAGGCGGTGGCAGATCTGGGATGCCACCGCGGAGAACGTCGACCGCAATCATCTCGTCGGGGGACATGGCCGCCAGGGAGTAGGTGCCTGGTACATCAACCAGCCGCACCTGACGGCCGCCAACTTCGGTGTAGCCGGACACCTGTTCTACGGTCACACCCGGATAGTTGCCGACCTTTTGGCGCAAGCCCGTCAGGCAATTGAACAGGGTGCTTTTGCCGGTATTGGGGTTGCCGAGGGTGACGACCACCGGCGGTGTTGGAAGGGTAGCGGTAGCACTCATGGGTAGTTCAGCTGGCGAGGCTGACCAGGACGTTGGCCGCTTCCTTACCGCGCAGCGACAAGTTGTAGCCCATGACCCGTATCTCCATCGGGTCGCCGGCTGGCGCGTAACGCAACACCTCGACCTCGCTGCCTTCAACCAGGCCCATCTGCATGAGCCGTTGGGCGCTTTCGTCGATTTGCGAAAAACCCTCCACAACACCCGTCTGGCCGGGACGCAGGCTCGCGAGCGTGGTGCTCATGAACGGCCGAGCAGGCCGAAAAACGCGCGACGGCGCCGCGGTTCCAGGTCAACGTGAATGGCGGACGCTTCGATGCGGTTGATGGCCCAGCGTTCGTTATCGATACCGATGAGTACCGGATCGCCCGCGCGTAGCACCCCGAAGCTGGTGCCTGGCACGATGCCGCGCGCCGCGAGGCGGGCGGTGGTGTGCGGATCATCGCCTTCAATCGAGACGATGATGGCGCGGTCACCATGCTGGAGATTGGAGAGGGTAAGCACTTCAGGTCCTCGGCCGCGGAACCGGGCTTTCCGCTGGTAGCTGAATAGTAATTATTCTTAGTTGCAATAACAACATGGACTTCGCAGCCGCGGCGCGGCCAACGCTTCTTCAATGCGCGCTGCGGCGGGTACCCAGTCGGTAATAGGGCGCGACTTCGGGCGCTGAATTGCTCAGGTGCAGTTCTTTGATATCGCGCCAATATTCTGCGGTCAGCAGATCGGCATGCTGCTCCAGGAAGGCGGCTCGCAGTTGATCGCTGATGGCGAGGAAACGAATGAATTCCTCCGGGAAGATATCGCGCGGACCGACGTAGAACCAGTTCTCGGCGCTCATTTCATCGTCAAGGTTATCGCTCGTTGGCAGCTCGCGGAACTGGCATTCCGTCACCAGGCATAGCTCGTCGTAGTCATAAAAAATTACGCGGCCATGGCGCGATACACCAAAATTTTTGAGCAACAGATCCCCGGCAAAAATATTCGTCATCGCCAGATCTTTGATGGCCTGGCCGTAATCGAGCAGGGCGAGCCGTGCCTCGTCAAAATCATAGTCCTGCAGATAAAGATTCAGCGGTGTCACGCGGCGCTCGGAATAAAGATGGTCGATGACCAGCTGGTCGCCTTCG
>JANOXY010000647.1:0-29397 GCA_031418675.1 Pseudomonadota bacterium | reverse complement strand
CTGGCACCGACACGAGCAACAAGCCGTAGCCAGACCGCGCCCGCATGGAGAATGCCTCCATTAACGACTGCGCTTCCACGGCGCGCGGCCGTCGTAGCGTGCCCAACGTAATCGCCAGGAGTTCGCCATGAGCTACGTCACCACAACCGATCAGACCACGCTTTTTGTCAAAGACTGGGGTGCGGGCAAGCCCGTCATCTTGCTTTCCGGTTGGCCCCTGAGCGCCGATAGCTGGGATGACCAGGCGATGGTCATCGCCGGCTCAGGCTTTCGCGCTATCGCCTATGACCGCCGTGGTTTCGGGCGGTCTTCGCAGCCCTGGGGCGGATATGACTACGACACCCTCGCCGACGACCTGGCCACCGTCATAGAACAAACGGGCGCCGAAGGCGCAACCTTGATCGGGTTCTCCATGGGCGGCGGTGAAGTGGCCCGCTACATGTCCCGGCATGGTGGGAAGTCGGTAATCAAAGCCGCCCTGATTGGATCAATCCTGCCCTTCATGCTCAAGACCCGCGATAACCCGCTGGGTACCGAACAAGCAGTCTTCGACGACATGAGCACCCGTATGCACAATGATCGCGCGGCGTTTTTCGCGACTTTCTTTCGCGACTTTTTCGGCTTCGCCATGCTTTCACATCCGGTCAGCCCGGAAGTGATTATGTGGGCGCGAAATCAAGCCATGCAGGCCAGTCTGCATGCAACCCTGGAGTGTGCCAAGTCCTTTTCCAGTACCGATTTCCGCGCGGATCTCGCAGCCTTTCAGGTCCCCACGCTCATCATCCACGGCACCGACGACAAAACCGTACCTATCGCCGCGTCGGCGCGAGCCGCCCATAGCGCAATTCCGCACTCTACCTTGCTCGAATACGAGGGTGCGGCGCATGGCCTGTTTGCGACGCACAAGCAGCGCCTGAGCAAAGACCTTCTTGCGTTCATCCGCGCATAGAGAACGGCATCTTCGGTGCCGGCCACTAAGCGCACCCCGCGTTTGAGCGAAGCCCGTTCTGGCGCCGCTGATTTTACTGAACCAAGCCTGTTTAAGCCCTGAATGTTAACCGCCGGAGTTCCGCATGCGTGACTACAAGATCGCAATAATCGTTGGCAGCCTGCGCCAGGATTCCATTAATCGAAGACTGGCTAATGCCGTTGCCAAGTTGGGTCCAGAGAATTTTTTGTTTGACATGGTCCGGATAGACGATTTGCCGCTTTACAACGAGGATGACGATGAACACCAGTCTGGCGCGGTGAAACGCATGAAAGCACACATCGCGAGCGCCGATGGCCTCATGTTTGTAACACCAGAATACAATCGCTCTATTCCCGGCGTACTGAAAAACGCAATTGATCATGCCTCGCGCCCGCGTGGCGAAAGTGCCTGGCGTGACAAACCCGCAGGCCTCATCGGTGCGTCGCCTGGCGCAATGGGCACATCGATGGCGCAGCAACATCTGCGCAACATTCTCGCCAGCCTGGCCGTCCCGACCCTGACGCTGCCGGAGGTCTTCATCCACGCAAAAGAAGGTTTTTTTGATGAAGCGGGCAGCATCAACGCGATCAGCAAAAGCCTCCTGCACCACTGGATGGCACGCTACGTCGCCTGGATTATCCGCCACGCAACCTGAGCAACGTCGTGTCAAGCAAAGCGCGCATTCACCGTCACACCAAGAAGTGACCACGCTTGCAACTTCGTTTGCGCCGACGGCGTTGTGGTGGTCATCGGCACCAGAAAAACAGCATGCAATCTCGCAGTAATGTTCGCTCGCGCACCGTGACAGCCGACGTCTGCGCTTAGTGTAGGCACTGCGATGCCAAGTTATTTTCATTCATATGTTTTTACTTCAGGTTTTGTCGTTCTACCCCACATCGCAACCTGAAATCTAAAAACGGGAGAGTTCAGATGACTCAAATGCAATTATTTTCTAACGGGCCGTTAAAAGCCTCCAGCATGATAGGGACCGATGTCGTCAACGCAGCCGGTGATAGCCTCGGTGACGTCAAAGAAGTCGTGATTGATCCCAGCTCCGGGAAAATCGCCTACGCCGTTATATCCTTCGGTGGCTTCCTCGGCATGGGGGAGAAACTGTTTGCGGTGCCGTTCAGCGCCCTGAACTACGACGCGGCAGAGAAGGAATACGTGCTCGACGTTTCGAAGGAGCGCTTGGAGCGCGCGCCAGGGTTTGACCCGGACCATTGGCCAGCCATGTCTGACGAAAAATGGAACCGCGAGATCTACAAATACTACGATCGTTCGCCCTACTGGGAATAAGTCCCCTTGCAGTCTTTCGAACTTAGGTAATCGTCGCGAGGCGAGTGGGAGAGCGAGGACAGATGCGCGCGCATTCGAGGCGAATAGTGGTTCTATTTAACGAGAATGCGCGCGCGTATGGACCGCTATCCCACCGCAGCAGCAGATTCATCCTAAGTCCGACAGACTGCTGGCCATGGCGCCGGCGCGGTCTGTTGATACGCGCCGGTGCTTTGTGGACCCGATCTTCACGGTGACTTGGCCTGGGTCGTTGCTCAGCGCCGCATGTCCTAGCCTCTAGCGTTGTTACCATGATGCCAATGCGACCAACCATCAAACGCATCCTGCTCGGCGTGACGCTGGTGGTCGTCATGACACCGCTGCTGGTGGTGCTTTACTTCGTCTATTTATTTGATTGGAATCGAGCACGTGACCCGCTCAGCGCCGCCGCGTCACAGCGCTCAAATCGTAAAATCCTCATTCAGAACGATTTGCGCCCGACCTGGGGGTGGCCGATCAGTCGCCTTCACGTCGGCGGCTTAATGGTCGGCAATATTGCAGGAGGAACTGCACCGCAGATGCTCGAGCTCGAGAGCATCGATATTGCTATCAATCTGCGCAGCCTGTTCAAAGGTGAAGTCGAACTCACTGATCTGACCCTCGTCAAACCGAATCTTTTACTGGAGAAGACCGCGTCCGGGCAGACAAACTGGCGATACTCTGAGCATCCCGCTGGCGGTGTTGCACTCGCATTGATGCCGGACGAGCGCAGCGAGTTTCCGCTCATCGACCAGGTCAGGATCATGGACGGCCGCATTACCTACAAGGATCCCGCGCGTCAGACCAATATCAGTCTGCATGCTGCCACGGTGCAAGGTAAGGCTGCCGGTGATGCGCAGCGCCTACACTTCAGTGGCAGCGGGGTACTGCGAGGTGAGGAACTGAAGTTCGACGTGATGGGTGGCAGTGTACGCGAGCTGCGCGGCGCGAGTGCTGCCTACCCGCTGTCAGTGTCGGTGCTGTCTGCTCAAACATCGATAAGTATGCAGGGGACAGTCGTTGACCCGATCGTGATGAAAGGCCTCGATCTGACGATGACTATCAAGGGCAGCAACGCCGCCGATCTGTTCCCGCTGACCGGCATTGCACTACCGCCGACCCCGCCCTACAACATCACCGGCAAGCTCGATTACGGCGCAGGTATGTGGCGGTTTCGCAAGTTTGCCGGCCGCTTGGGTGACAGCGATCTGGCGGGTGATCTGAGCTGGAATGTGCGTGGAGAACGGCCCGTGCTTGACGCCGTATTCACCAGTCGCAAGCTTGATCTCGATGACTTGGCCGGGCTTATTGGCGCACCCTCTAGTACGGGGCCGGGTGAAACCGCGTCCGCCGAACAGGTCAGCGCAGCGACCGTCGCGCTCGGCGATCCGCGCATGCTTCCCGACATGCCGCTCGACATCAGCCGCCTGGCGGCAATGGATGCCCACGTCGAATTTCGCGGTATCAGCGTCGTTACGAATAAGCTCCCCATCAAGGACTTTTATCTAAAAGCGGAGCTTCTTGATCGCGTGCTTAAGATCACCCCGGTGCGCTTCGGTACCGGCGGCGGCAATTTTGCGGTGTGGGCAACGATCAACGCGCAGCATGAGCCGGTGAAGATTACTAGCCGCACTGAACTGCAGCACATTTCAATTACATCGATGTTTACGCGCGCATCGGCTGCCATCGGAGAGCAGAACCTGGCGCAGGGCTATCTGGGCGGCACGGCTGAGCTGAACGGAACCGGCAAAAGCCTGCGCCAGATGTTGGCAGGGGCCAATGGCAATTTCGGCATCGGTATGGAGGGTGGGCAACTGAGCCAGGTGCTGGTCGAAATACTTGGCCTCGATATCGCCGAGTCGGTGGGCTATCTGTTGGCCGGCGACCGGCCCGTGCCTATCCATTGTGTGATTGCTGATTTTAAGGTGACCGATGGTCTGCTGACACCGCGCGCCTTCGTGATGGATACCGAGGACACGGTGGTGACGGGCACGGGCAGTGTCAACCTCAAGGACGAGTCGTTGCAGCTCGAGCTCAAACCGGCACCTAAGGATTTCAGCCCATTGGTCCTGCGCGTACCGCTTGTGATCGCTGGCACGCTCAAAAATCCGGATCTGCATGTAAACCGTCGCAGCCTGCTGGTGCGCGGTTCGGCAGCCGTAGCCCTGGCCGTGCTCTTCCCGCCCGCTGCCCTGCTCGCCTTCATCGAGCCCGGGCCGGGCAAGGATAGTCAGTGTCGTCCACTGCTGGCGGCCATGGCGTCTAGCAGTATTGACCCACAAAACAACACGCGCCTTGTGCCTGACAATGGCAAAGCTGCTGCGCAGAAAATCCCATCCGGGCAGGTGATACCCAAACGCTAGAACGGCAACTGGTTGTGGCCAGCCAGCGCAGCGCACAGTGCATGCTGGCCACAGGCGATTGAGATTTTGTTCAATGGCATGGCCGGACTTTACTGCTGAACAAACCAGCCCATGGCCGCTTTGCCGCACGCGGCAGCACAGACGCTGACCGTCATGCCCCATGCGACGTCTAGGATGGATAAGCCGATCGGCCATCCACGTAACGTGGCAAGATTGGTAAGGTCATAGGTCATATAGGTAAAAAAACCAAACAGTGCGGCCGCACTGAGGGTTTTACCCCAACCGGGCGACTGCGCATTGGGTGTGACGGCGAAGTGCATGAGGCCCAGGGCGAACAGGCTGTAAAAAACCATGGCTACGGTGACACCAGGTCGCGGCGCCAGCAAATGAGCAATGGCCGCTGCATAGTGAGCTTTAGCGACGATTCCCAGCCACAGCATGTCCAAGGCGACCAGGCCTGACAGCGTCGCGGCGTAGGCCGCGAAGAACTTCATCATGCTGGCCGCTTCATTGCGCGGTAACACGCCAGATCACATTGCCCACATCGTCCGCAACCAGCAGCGCACCGCGCTTATCAATCGCGATCCCGACGGGACGACCGCGGGCCGCGCCCTGCTCGCTCAAAAAACCGCTCAGGACCGTTAACGGTGCTCCAGCCGGGCGGGTGTCTTTAAACGGCACGAAGATGACCCGATAGCCACTGAAAGGACGCCGGTTCCAAGAGCCATGTTGAGCGACAAACATGCCATGCTCAAACGGCGCAGGTAGCGTGCTGCCCACGGCAGACACGAGCCCCAAGGATGCGGTGTGGGCGCCCAGAGCGTAGTCGGGGGGGATTGCCGTTGCGACCAGATCCGGGCGCGCGGGCACCACGCGGGTGTCGACGTGTTGGCCAAAGTAACTGTAGGGCCAACCGTAGAAGCCACCGTCGCGCAGGCTCGTCAAATAATCGGGAACAAGCTCGTTACCGAGCTCGTCGCGCTCGTTGACAACCGCCCATAAGGTATTGCCCGTGATGTCCCAGCTCAAGCCTACCGGGTTACGCAGGCCTGACGCGAAGATGCGGTGCGCGCCGGACTGCAGATCAATCTGCCACACCGCTGCGCGGCCCTCTTCGACGGCCATGCCGCGCTCTGCCACGTTGCTGTTGGAGCCAACCGCCACATAGAGAAAATGCCCATCGGCGCTGGCGATAAGGTTTTTTGTCCAGTGGTGATTGATGGGGCCACCCGGTAGATCCAGAAGCTTGCTCGGCGCCGCGGATAGGGCTGTGGCATCGGGCTTATAGGGGTAGACCAGCACGGCGTCGGCGGTGGCCACATACAGCCGTTCACCCACCAGGGCCATTCCGAAAGGTGAGGATAATCCGTGGAGAAAAACGCTGCGGGTTTCCGCAACACCATCACCGTCTTCGTCGCGCAGGCGCGTAATTCTATCGGCACTGAGACCTCCGGCACCGGCGTATTTCATCACCCACTTCATTACCCAGCCCTTGATGCCGGGATCCGCACCGGGCCGCGCCGGCGCATTGGTTTCCGCAACCAGCACGTCGCCATTCGGCAGCACCGCCAGCCAGCGCGGATGATCCAAACCGCGTGCAAAGGCCGCGACCCGCAGGCCGGCGGCAGCGAGTGGGGCCGAGCCTTGCGTCCATCCTTGCGCAGGCGCGATATGGATGGTGGGCAGCAGTGCAACGTGGGGCGCCGGCAGTATGGGCTGCGGCCCGCTAGCGGTCGTGACCGGCAGGCTTGCCTGTTCGCCACAAGCGCTCAAGCCCAAACCCATCATCATGACCTGCGCGGCGATCCTTAGGCGGCCGCTGCGAGACCACCAAGCTTGCGCAAGCAAGGTCGCGGTGCGCTTGCGATATTGGCGCGCTGGTGCGTGCACCGTGCTGGTCACCGTGTCTTCACGCTCAGACAGAAGCCTCGGACCTCAGCGCCGCCGGATATGGCTGCTGTGATGGGCTCGTGGTGCTGTGGCAGCAGGCGCGCTGCATACACCACGCTACTGGCCGGTCTGGATGTCATGGTGAGCTTAGCGGTGACGCCACCCGGTTTGATGAACCAACTCGCGCAGGGCATAGCGCGTTCATCGGTACCGAACTAGAGACGGGCGATCGCATTTGGCGGCCAACGGCAACGACGATGGGCGCGCTACGGGCTGGGGGTCAGTCATAACAGGGCTACCGTCTCCTGAGCATCGTCGTTTGTATTTGCGCGCCGGCACGCGCCAATCGGGCTGACTCCATGTCTGCACGTCATTCCGGCCGTCGCGTTAACACCGCACATCGAGTCTCCACCCTATTGGTTTGCGCGTAACCGCTCTGTACGTCATGGCGCACAGAGACCCGATTACCCAGCGCCTTGGCGCAGGTCTTGCGCAGCGTCGTCAAGTGTTGACCGTGATTAAACAATGTCCCGTCCGTCGGATCCCCGAGGGTGTGCATCGCGATGCTTGCAGTCGCCCCACAGTGGCGCGTTTTTTACCCAATCTCCATGGCCACGACTGACATCGTTGCGCTCGGCAGCACCGCGCGCGTCAGCGCAAAAGCTGCGTGTCCAACCACGGCGGCTTGGCACATTCGCGCTGCAACAGCAGTGACTGCTACCGGTCCGTGACCTTGAACGCCGATTGCTGGCCGGTCGGGTTGTTTATGTTCGTTAACGTAAATACAAAGCCCAGATGCCATGGGGGTCTGCTCGAGCCATGGCTTTCCATAGCCATTCAGGGCACCCAGCAACGCTTGCACCAACGCGTGTGCACGCGTGCAGACGCTGACAGTCGCCCCACAACCGACTCCGTCAGCGCTTATGCAGCCGCTTATTCAAAGGCTTTCATCAGCGCTTGAAATTGTGTGTGCAGGTTCTGATCGTGGCGTGAGACCGCAGGGATCTCACGCTTGACACCCAGCGGGCCATAAACCGCGGTTTGTGCTGCGCGCACCGAATATTCGACGGTAAACACCGTGTCGTGTGCGATCTCCACAAACTGGCTGATGAGGCCGAGATTACGTGAGCCGGCGGGGATAGGCGCGGGCCGATCGGCAACCAGGCGTGGCATGAATTGACTCGTGATATAGGGCATGCGGCACGGAATGCAGATTGCTTCGCCAAATATCGAATAATCGATATGCAGGTGGCCACCTATCTCACGCAGAATGTCTTCGCCATCACAGTCGGCCATGGATTTGGCGACAAAATCGCCAACCCGATCGGGAAACAAGGCATAACCCCAGAACACTTGCACATCGGCCGGCTGAGCGGCGAAATGCGGCTGGTGGGCCAGCACCAGCGACATCAGCCAGCTTGAATCCTGAAATGTGACCAGCCCGCCGGTGCCGGCTTCGTTACCGCTGTAGCGCTGCATGAAGTCAAAAAAGGCGGGGTCTCGTAAAGTCACCGTAAACGATTCCCAGCAACTTTGGGCGATGCATTGATTAAATGCCGCGGGACGGCCGAATTGCGGTCGGCCCGCCGCCAGTTTCTCCCACAGATTCCAGCTCGAGGCTGCCGTCTTATCGAGCTGGGCGGGTGGCGTGCTCATCGAGCCCAGCGAGCTGGCGTCGGTCATCGAACCATTCTGCACAAAGGTCAGGTCCCCTTCATCGAGCACGATGCGCTCCGATACACCACCGCGCAGCGTACAAATGGCAGTGACCATCACGTCCTTCAGGCGCTCGTCAAACTCGAGATCCGTGACCCGGCAGTCGGTGACAAAATTCACCCCCTGAGCGCTTAACCAGTGCTGCAGCGGCCTGACCAGCGAATCGTACTGGTTGTAGATGGTGCGCTTAACACCGGCCAAGGTTTCGATGCGCGAGAACTCAAGCATGAAGCGATGCAGATAACGTTTGAACTCAACAGCACTGTGCCAAGGCTGGAAAGCAAACGTCGTGGCCCACATGACCCAGAAAGGTGTCGCAAAAAACGCCGGCGACAACCATTGTGTGATGGCGCTGTCGGCCAATTCTGCTTCGTCCGCGGCACTCAGCTTAAGCAGTTCCATGCGGTCCTGTGGAGAAGCCCATCGAGCGCACGTCAACACGGGCGCGACGGGCATCGACCAGGCGTGCGCGGGAGTGGGCTGGGTGTTGACGATTAAACTCGACCGTCTCGGAAAACACCGACGCGCCGGCGGTCAACAGCGAGGGAATGTCCTTGAATAAATCCCACGTGCACTCGTAGTTGTCCGTCGTCAACATGCGCCCGCCGCGCAGAGAATAACCGTGCTCGGCGTCACCTGCTGCGTCCAGCGCACCGCCGATGAGCGCACCGCACTCCAACACCGTGATGTTGCCGGCCGGTATCCCGCCATCGCGGATCATGAAAGCAGCGGCCGCCAGTGAGCCGATGCCACCGCCGACCAAAAATGCCCGGGGTTTAGTCGTCATGGCATGCCGAACCTCAATTGAATTACCTTAAGAAGCCAGGTGGGCACGCATGGTTGTCAGCTCCAGGTCGCGCTCAGCACTTGCCAGCGGGTAGTGCATCTCCAGCGCCTCCAGTGTGTCGACCACGATTTGCGATACCAGCAGGCGGGCTGTTTTTTTGTCGTCGGCCGGCACCACATACCAGGGTGCTTGTTCCGTACTGGTGGCAGACAAGGCCTCTTCGTAGGCGTATTGATACTCGTCCCAGAATTGACGTTCTTGGAGATCCGCCAGGTTTACCTTCCAGTTTTTTTCAGGGTCTTCGATGCGATCCATGAGGCGCTTGCGCTGCTCGCCTTCTGAGACGTGCAGAAAGAACTTCACGATGCGTGTGCCATTTGCACTCAGATGACGCTCGAGGTTGGCAATCGACCGGCAACGGTCGGGCCACACGCCGGTGTGATGATGGCCGGATGTTGGCAAACCTTCCGCAGCGAGGATCTCCGGATGCACACGTGCGATCAGCACCTCTTCGTAGTAGGAACGATTAAAAATCCCGATGCGTCCGCGTTCGGGAAGATCACGGGTAGTACGCCATAAAAAATCGTGCTGCAGCTCGGTCGCACTGGGATGCTTAAAACTGAATACCTGACAGCCTTGCGGATTGACGCCGGACATCACGTGTTTTATCACGCCATCTTTACCGGCTGCGTCCAGGGCCTGAAAAATCAGCAGCACCGCATAGCGGTTCGAGGCATACAGCAACTGTTGCAGCTGACTGAGGCGCCTCACGTGTTGACGCAAGAGCTTCTTGTAGTGCTTTTTAGATTCGTAGATTGGCTCGATACGGGTTGCACGCGCACTGAGATTAAGCGCCGCTTTTGCCGATACCAGAAACTGTTGTGTATCCATCGTCATGTGTTGCTCAGCGGGACGAAGATTGGTCCCTATGGAGATGCCAATTTGCGCGGCATCGCAACCCGATTCAGTGCGTCAAGGCGCTTAGGGTCGCTGAAGAAGTTTTTTGTGAACCCAGATCACAATTAACCCACGAGCTGCTCAAGGCAGGGATGCGCGCAATAAAGGCCGAGCGCTCGCCATGAAATCCTTCGCCGCCACCGCTGAGCGCTCGCACTCGTTTAGGGAAACCCATGCACGTAACTGCAACACCATGCCAGGACGGTGTCCGCCGATACTGTTGAGCGCAGCTTCATTGAGACTTTGACAGGCGTCGGTCAGTCCGGTCTCGAGGCTGGCAAGTTGCGTGCGCTCGGCGGCTAGCGGCGAAGGGTCGGACATTTGCGCAGTGATCAGATTGTCCATCACCAGGTTCTGCAGACGGAACACCGTTTCGCCATGGCTGATAGCGACAACTTGACGCGCTTGAGTATCGCTGGCTACGACAGCCTGAACCCCAGGACGCTGATGACACGCGCATAGTGTTGTCATCAGCAGTAGACCAGACATAAGGGAGATGTTGGATTGCGATTTCATGGCGGGTCCTGAGGTCGGAAGACTGCATAGCACCAGGCAGCACGCACCGAGCATGGACCACAGTGCAGCTTCATTCGGTGCGGCGCAGCGCATTGACTGGAACAAAAAACAGATCGACGCTGGCGCCCGCCGCCATAGTGGCGACGGGTTTCTCGGCGTGAATTTTGACCGCTACAGCGGAGCGGTCGGGCAGGTAGCGTTGCAGGGAGCAGATTTAGTGTGCGCGGTGCACGACGTCGTCAGGTAGGCCCAGGGCGAGCCAGGTCCGCCAAGAGGCGGGTCATTTCCGATCTGGCAACCGCGTAACATTCGCAGGCGCGCGCTTCGAGCCCCGCTACCGCGACTACGGAGACGTGACCACGGCGGTAGCGAATAAGCCCTGCCGTTTGCAATTTTCCAGCGGCATCCGTCACACCTTCGCGGCGTACACCCAGCATGGTGGCGATCAATTCCTGGGTGATGACCAGATCGGCGGAAATACCGCGGTCGAGGCTCGACAACAACCAGCGGCACAACTGCTGCTCGATGGTGTGGTGCCGGTTGCAAGCCGCGGTCAGGGAGATTTGCGCCATCAGCGTGTGTAGATAGCGCAGCAACACATCACGCAAGCGGCCGGTTCGGTTGAACTCCTGCTTTAACGCCTGGCTACTTATCCGGTAGCCATAGCCGGCGGTACGTACCACGGCTGAACTCGTGGTGGTGTCACTGCCCAGCAGCAGCGCTGTCCCGACCATGCCCTCGTTGCCTATGCCAGCAATCTCGGCTGACGCACCGGTAGCCATCACGTAATGTAGCGATGCAATGGCCGTGATAGGAAAATATCCGTACTTCAGCTTTTCACCCGACTCATACAACAATTCTCCCAGCGGCATCTCGACCCGCTCCAGCTTGGCTGTCAGCGCCTCCAGCGCTACGGAGGATAGCGCGGACAGCAGGTGGTTTCCCCACGGAGACGGCAAGGACGTCATTGTCGAACCTATTGATCGACGGTGATCTCGACACCGATGCCACGGTAGCCAATGAAGTGCCCGAACTGATTGAACATCGGTTCGCCGCTGACACGAAAGCGTTGCTGACTGCCGTCGCGATTGGTACGACTGTAGACAAAATCCAGAAACGGCTGGCGACCTTTAATCTTGGCATGCAACGCTGAACGCTCGGTTTCGTTCCAGCCCTGGTCCACATCATTGGTTAGCGTGCCAGCCAGAGACTCAACCTGAATGCCCAGCATTTCCAGCACAGGTCCTGAGACCTTGGTAAAGTTGCCCGCGTGGTCCTGCTCCCAATACCAATCGGCAGCCAGATCGGTCAGGCTACGGTAACGCGCTTCGCTTTCTTGCAGCTCGGCCGTACGTTCCGCGACGGCCGCTTCCAGCTGGGCGGCATAATCTTCGAGCTTCTTATATAGCAGGCGCACCTCGAGCATATTTCGAATGCGTGTTTGAACTTCGATCAGATCAAATGGCTTGCTGATGAAGTCCCTCGCCCCTGCCTGTAGTGCGCGCAACTTGTGCCCCGGTTGCGCCGTCAGAACGATGACCGGCAGATAGTCATCCACCGTGTTGGTCTTGAGACTCTCCATGATTTGAAATCCATCCATGCCGGGCATCTGCAAATCAAGCAGAATCAAGTCATAGCAGTGCCTGCGGTGCAGGGCACAGACTTCTGCCGGAAGCTGCGTGGACGACACCCGCGTAAAGCCGGCTTCGCGCAGCATCTGTTCCAGAAGCATGATGTTAGCTTCCTGATCGTCGACAATTAGAATGCGGGCGTTGAGCATTTCGAGGCTATTGAACAAACGAATTGGCCGCGCTCCTAGCGTGGGATAAACGCCGGTACGCAGGTTTTGACGCTTCGCGCCACTCATCCAACGGTCCGTTCGCCAAAAAGGCTGAGGCGTTGGCGTGGAAGAATTTTATACCCTGCTGCTGGACCTCGCTTGCCATAACCTGGGCGCTGAGCTGCACCACACGGCCATGGGCCGCGCACAGAGCTGCGGGCAAGGCGTGCAAAAACTGCCAGGCTTTAGTGCGCAACCAGCGCTTGCTGTACATTTTTGTGAGGCCATCAAGCCGCGGCGTGGTGCTGATGATGACACGTGCTGGACAGGACATAGGCGAAACCAATTTTCAGGGGTCGAATCAGTTCAGGGCGTATGACGAAATAGCCCTCTGCCGTGGAAGCGCCGACCTTCTACCATCGGTTGCCCATGGTCTGTGCGGTCTCGCACTTAGACTGCCCGAACTGTCAGTCAACCGCCACCATTACCGTCGAACTCACCAGATGGTTCGAACATTTTCGCAATAGGACCAAGCAGCGGTTTGTGCCCTGTGTTTGACGGGCAACAGACCCGCGCGCGAGCGACGGATAGGCTCCCGGCGTCATGTCCTTCACGTCCAACAATCGCAGATTCTGCCCGCCGACCTGGCTGCTGGCCTTTGGGCGTGCGGGCGGGGTGTCTGAGCACCTAGGCGCGATCAGTGTTCTCACTTCTCTTGAGCTGGGGCAAGTCATTTCCAGCCGGCCAGCTGTCTACTAATGTCATTCGCCATGTGGCTGCTCTTCTGCGGCCTGCTCATGACCAGCGTTGCTTTGACCAGCACTGCCTTGACTCGACTGCCGGTGACAGCGGCGATTGTCTATCTGATAGCAGGCTATGCGTTGGGGCCCGCGGCCGCGAATATCCTCACACCCGATCCGCTGCGCTACGCGCTGGTGCTGGAGCGCGTCGCTGAAATCGCAATGCTGATTTCCTTGTTTGCCGTCGGCCTCAAACTCGGCCTGCCCCTGCGCGACCGTCGTTGGCGTCTACCGGCGCGACTGGCACTTGTTTCCATGGCCGTGACGGTGCTGCTGATTGCCTTGACTGCGGTGCAGTTGTTTGATTTGTCGCCGGGTGTCGCGGTATTGCTGGGTGCAATACTCGCGCCAACGGATCCGGTGCTGGCTTCCGATGTGCAAGTGGCAACGGCTGAAGATCGCGACCGCTTGCGCTTCAGTTTGACCGGCGAGGGAGCGCTGAATGACGGCATCGCATTTCCTCTTGTGATGTTCGGGCTGGGCATGCTTGGCCTGCATGATCTCGGTCTAAACGGCGGCCGCTGGCTGGCGCACGATGTGGTGTGGGGTGCGGTAGGGGGTCTTGCGATTGGTGGGCTGCTCGGTGCGACCGTTGGCAAGTTAGTACTGTACCTGCGCGCCCGCCATAAGGAATCGGTCGGCCGCGACGAGTTTCTGGTGGTGGGCCTCATCGCACTCAGCTACGCCACAGCCGTGCTGTGCGCGGCGGGTGGCTTTCTGGCGGTATTTGCTGCGGGGCTGGCCTTGCGGCGGGTGAGCAGCCAGACAGGTGGTCCTCGTCCCGCGCCACTACCGCCGGTGGGAGCTCAAGGTCCCGCCACCAAAACCGCCCTCGCCACCGATGCGCAATACACCAGTGCGTTCATGATGCAGGAAGTGCAGGCATTCAACAGTCAGATCGAACGTATCGCTGAATTGATTGTTGTGCTGCTGGTAGGGGCGATGCTCGCCTATGCACAGCTGCCTGCCGGCGCTTGGTGGTTCATCGCTATTTTATTCCTGGTCATTCGCCCGCTCTCGGTTGTGATTGGTTTATTCGGCAGTCCTATCGCCCGTGACCAGCGCGTGCTGTTGTCGTGGTTCGGCATCCGCGGAGTCGGTTCGATTTATTATCTTATGTATGTGATCAACCGGGGTTTGCCGCTACCCATGGCAGAACCGATCATGGCCCTCACCTTGTACGCTGTGGCAGTGTCCATCGTCGTACACGGCATTTCAGTCACACCGCTTATGAATATCTATCTGCGCAGGAAAAAACAACGCGCCCAGACGAGTGATCGATCAAGCTCACCAAGCCTTCCTTAGGGATACCCGTACCGGCTGCATTCGCCGCACCGACTGGCTGCGGCATCACCATCGTCTGCGCTCTGCGCTCTGCGCGATATAACCCTGGGTTGGCCACCGCACAGAATTGTGCAGAGAAACACGGCTTAATTCTCGTTCCGATGGAATTTGCTGGCCCTGTAGAGAATCCCTTGAATTCCCCCAAATTCATGGTTACAGGGCCGGCTGTTTTATTACCCCTGAAAAACAAGCGCCGACCACGGACAGCTCAATAGCGATGGTCAACCGCATTGGTCTGCCGAGTGTTTCTGCTGACAACACAAATCCGTCTGGCGTAAAAAATAGTGGCAACATCAGTTTTGGCCAGCGGCCGTTTCGTTCACGCGGTCGCTGGACACATCACCATCGTGCATCGCGGTCCACCGGGCACCAGCACACGGCTTTTGTTCAAGACTCACTGTCTGTGCGCAGCGAGTCCATTACAAAGAGATGAAAACGTTGTGCAGTCCACTGCCATGTGGAGCGTTCTTTATGCGGGGCTGCGCACCGACGCCAACGCTCATCACCGTTAGCTTGCGCGTGTCCAATCGGCACTTGTGCGAGTATTCGCCGCTCACGGGGGCAGGGTGATGATGCCTGGTGTCGATGGGCGATGTTTTCACCCTACTCAGGAATTGACTATGCAGATTTCTATTTTTGCTGGCGCATTGATGCTGGCCCTCGCCTCTCCGCTGGTTGTCGCCGAATCGAGTTCGTCCCAGACCAGCACCTACTCCACAACCAAGTCCGTACCGGCCGAGCCCGCCTACAGCTCGTCACGAACGGAACAGCAAGTCGACGAACACGGCAACGTGGTCAAAAAAACCCAGACCTATAACACCACCGATCCTGCCACAGGCAGCTCGAGCAACAGTTCCTCCACCGTTCTCTCCCGTCCCGATGGCTCCCAGAGCAGCGTCGAGCAGACGCGCGAGCGCAGTAACACCGACGGTGGAGGCACGGTGACCGAAAGACGCACAACCACGACCTCTGATTAAGATCGTGTCGGCCCGTAGTGGCGTCGCATCGGGCGGCACGCTACGGGCAGACACCCTGGAGTTCCGCAGTCTGCCACCGCTCGATTCTTGCGGCGAGCCCGCGAGCAGCGGCCTTAGAATTTCATCGATAGGGATATCGCGCCGAATAATGCCTGTTTGCCCTGGCCTTTGAACTCGTCAGTGCGTGTTACCACTGTGAATGCACCCTGCACGCGCCCCATCTGCAATACCAGCCCAGCCTGCCCTTCGGCCACCAGTGGTTTGCGATTCACGCTGGGACCACCATCACGGAAAGCATTACCGTCCAACACAATGTTATATGCCACGGCCCGACCACTCGCGCCGACAAACAGATACCAGGAGAAGTGATCGCGAGGCGTAAAAAAGCCCGCACCAGCCAACGCAGGACGTACCCGCGGTGGACCATAATCGTTCGCGAGGTCCTGACCGACACGAAACGTCAGTCCGGTGGCGGCCTGGGTCAGGACGTTGCCTACGGACACCGCTGCGTGGGGGATGACGTCAACGCCCAGGCCGTTGCGCCGCCATTCCGCCAGCGCGCGCCATTTCCGCTCATAGGTGACGACAAAACCAAATTCGTCGCGTACCTGATTGTCCCAGCCATTGGCTTCATCGGACCCGATCAAGTCGTGTACATGGTTCTGCACCCATTCGGCACCGGAACTTGGCCCTACCAGCCCCACATCCACGGCGAGCGTATCGAGCGTCTTGCCGGAATCCACCGCAGTCAAAAACGTTGCGTGTAACCAACCTGCGTAAGGATGCTGGTTTGGCAGGGGCGCGGTGGCCTCGGTGTCGCGCGGCGTAAAAATACTCTGGCCGATACCGATGCCGGCATAAATGATGTCGTGCTGGTCTGCACCCAGCAGTGTTGTGGCCAACCAGCGCGCCGGTCGGGGCGCGCCATTTGGTGCAGAGAGATAGGAGAGATCGATACCGTTGGTATAGTTGCGATCGGTGTTGGCAAAGATGTCGTTTTCGTAGATTAGCGAAAACGTACCGCGATCCGATAAGGGTGTATCGTCTGCCAGGAGTGGCGCAGCATGGATCACCATCAGCAGCAAAGCACTTATGGGGGCGCGGCGAAATTTCATGGGTGTCGTCCTGTCGTCGATAGTCTGAGTATAGGTCGGCGCCGTCACCCACGGGGTAGTTTTATTGGGCACGATGTCATCGGCGCTGTCAGGCACGCCGCGTCCTGAGCGAATCGCTAAGCCTAAAACCACCCGCGCAGGTTCTCCGTGCGGTATCGAACATAGAATTGCCGCTCAGAACTCGTTTCGTGCTCGCGCTCGGCGAATGGATGGGGCGCACCGCCTGGCGGATAGCACCGCGCCCCTGGATCGACCTTGCGCGTTTTGTGCACCGACTCGCGATCAGCAGCGCATGGCGGCCACGCTGGTGGCGATGCGTGTCTCGCAGCGCCTGGCGTAGCTGTTAAGCTGATGCGCGATAGCCAGCGTACGACCCGGACACTTATGCAAATACGTCACGACTCAATGGGTGAAATGTCCGTGCCCGACGACGCACTTTGGGGTGCGTCTACGCAGCGTGCAGTGTTGAACTTCCCCGTCAGCGGGCACCGTCTGCCCTTGCCTTTCCTGCGTGCGATGGGGCTGATCAAAATGCTTGCTGCGCAGGTAAACGCCGATCTCGGTCTGCTCGACGAGCATAAGCGGCTGCTCATCCAGCGCGCCGCGCGCGAGATTGCCGACGGCAAACATGTCACGCAGTTCCCCATCGATGTCTTTCAGACCGGTTCGGGCACTTCAACCAACATGAATATAAACGAGGTGATTGTCGCGCGCGGGGCGCAACTCGCTGACAGCACGGCCCCCGCCCTGCACGCCAATGACGATGTCAATCTGAGCCAATCATCGAACGATGTGATACCCAGCGCGCTGCACATAAGCGTTGCGCTAAGCTTGACCCAGGAGCTGGCACCCGCGCTGGCGATGTTGGCCACTGCTTTGCACGACAAGGCCCGCGAGTTCGCGGCCGTGGTCAAACCCGGGCGCACACACATGATGGACGCCACGCCGATTACCCTCGGGCAGGAATTTTCCGGCTATGCCGCGCAAATCGACAAGGGCGGTGAGCGCGTCCTGCGCGCTGTGAACGTGCTTAAAGAACTCGCCATCGGCGGTACTGCGCTAGGCACTGAACTCAACGCCCCGGCAAACTTTGATCTGCACATGTGTGCCGCCATCAACGCCGAGACCGGCCTGCAGTTTTGCCCGGCCCGCAACCACTTTGAAGCACAAGCGGCCCGCGATGATTGTGTCGAAGTAGCAGGACAGCTGATCGCGATCGCAGCGAGCCTGAGCAAACTGGCCAATGATTTGCGCCTGCTCGGTTCCGGACCCCGCGCCGGGCTCGGCGAGCTCCGTTTAGCGGCGGTGCAACCCGGCTCGTCCATCATGCCCGGCAAGGTCAATCCAGTCATGAGCGAAATGCTGATCCAGGTTGGACTCTATGTGCAGGGGCTGATGCAAACCGTGATGGCCTGTGGGCGTGAAGGTCAGCTTGAACTCAACACCACACTACCATTGCTTGCCTATTGTTTTCATGAGGCCATTCATTGCATGAGCCAGGCTACGCGTCTGTTCAGCGAACGCTGCGTCACTACGCTGCGCGCTGATACTGTGCATTGCGCCAATCTGGCTGAGCACTCACTGATGCTGGTGACTGCCCTCGCTCCGCGCTTGGGTTACGACCTTGCAGCGGCCATTGCGAGCGAGGCGCAAGCGAGCGGTCAGTCGCTACGCGAGGTGGTGCTGCAGCGTCAACTGCTGACGCCACACGAGCTCGACACGCTGCTCGACCCGCTTGCCATGGCCTATCCTCACGGCAATGCGCCCCGTCTGTGATGCCCAAGCACCCACCGGCGCGTGCCGATCGTTTGACACCCCCGAGCTGACACTGCGTATCACCAGATCCGCGTAATCGGGAAGCCGAAGGCGCAGGGTCTTAAGCGGTGTCGCGTACCGACCAGCTGTCTTTTAGTGCCTAATGTGCATGGCTCATTTGTAGCTCGGGTGGGGCAAATTCGCCGGCATTCGACTGCAAGCAGAGGTCATCATGAATACTCTCACTATTGCAGAAGCAGGCGTGGTAACAACCGTTGGAATCGCGGACGACAAACCCTCAAAATTTCGCTCTGATCTCGGGCGTGCAGCGGCCCAGCAGGCTCTCGAGTCCATTGGCAGCGAAGACATCACCATTCGACGATCGCCTCAGAACGACGCCACGACCCCAGCGGCAGGTCAAAACAAGGGCGTCGCCACTAAGGGCAGATCGTCCATCCACTACACATCGATTGTCGCTGGGCTGATGTTAGTCAGCTTGGTCGGATGCGGGACCACGACCGGCGATCGCGCTATCAGCGGTGCGGGCATCGGCGCAGGTGCAGGGGCCATTCTGGGAACGGTAACGGGAATGGGCCCCGGCACAGGTGCCGCGATCGGCGCTGCAGCGGGCGCAGCAACCGGTGGCCTGACCAAAAAGAAGCAAATCAATCTCGGCAAACCAGTCTGGCGTTAAACGCTATGGCGGCCACGGGGATCGCGTGACAACTGGCGGCGCCGCGTGGCGCCGCCGCTTCCGGTTCGGCGCAACGCACCCTACTTGGCACCCAGCAACCCATTCGACCGCCAATTGCGCAGGTCGACAGACCACCACGCCGCGCGCCCGTAGTAGAAGCGGATGAGGCAATGCTGCGCATGGGCCTGCCGCTGCCCACGGACGTAGTCCGACGAACAAGTTTTTCGGCCCGCCTGGATCAAATGACGCCTGTGTTTGTTACAGGATGGAGGCCGTCGTAGGAAGGTGATGTCGAGCGTCGCTCGACATGCTCAGCAACTCACTGCGCATTTCGTCACCGCGGCACGGCGCGCCTGTCATGATGCCTGGGTCAGCGTCCGACCGTCGTAGCGCAATGCACCCAGACTCGCGACGTTCTGCGCTCACCGCTCCCAGCGGCGACCACTCACCAGGCCCAGCAGCACGCCTAATCCGGCCGCCATACCAACGACTAGCCACGGGTTACCCTTGACAAACACATGGGCAGCGGTTGCGGCCTCCTGGCCTGTGGCGCGCAAGGCGGTCTGGGCGTCATCCAGCCGCGTCCGCGCCCGCGCCAAGGATTCTTCTATGCGCGCCCGTACTTCATCCAGTTCAGAATTACCGTCAACTGCAACGGCTTTGAGCAGCGCTTCGGCGTCGAACATGACGCGCTTAAAATCAGCCACGAGCAGGTCTTTGGCGTCCGTCGTTGATCTGTGGTTCATGGGTTTCTCCTTGTGTGACTATGGGACTGGTCAACGACGCATAACGCATCGAAGCCCAGCGGGGGATACGACGGTTTGTCAAATTAGCGACGCACGAGCAGGAGCGATGCGCCAATAGCAAGCGTCGCGATGCCTGCCCAGATCGGAATATTGACCGTCTTGGTATCGCGCACCGTTAGTTCGAGCGGCCCAATCTTGGCCTCCTGCGTGTTCTTGGTGTAACTGAAACCACCGTATATCAGGGCGAGTAATCCCCCTACTATCAGTAGCATTGCCAACATTCGGGTTGCATTCATGGCCAGTCCTCATCAGGGCAAAAAAAAGAAAAAGCGCCAGTAAGTGCCGGCTGCGCCTAAACGCGCCGGCCTTGCACAACGCGCACCAGAATTACCACGATGGCGATTACCAACAGGATATGGATGAATCCGCCGATGGTGTAGGACGAGACCAGACCCAATACCCATAACAGCACCAGGACGATTGCAAGTGTCTCGAGCATGATTTCGACTCCTATCTAAATATGCACTGCGCCTGGGCGATGCATGGATTTTGTATGTCTGCCTCGCCGGCTTGGATAGGCGACGGACGGTTTTTGTGCAACGCCGCCGCTCGTGGTTGATCATGTCCCTGCGCGGATTTTTTCTCTGTATGCCAACGCACTTAGGACCGCACCCGTATCAAAGTCGGCGCGCGTCACACTCCCGCATGGTTTGCTGAGGCAGAGCAGTCACGATGTAAATCGGCTTGTTGGGGCCCGCTCGATGCACGGCAGGACTGTGCAGCTAAGACGGGTCGGTCTTGACGGCATGTCCTCCAAAGGCCTGACGCATGACCGCCAGCAGCTTGTCGCTATACGCACTACCCTGCTGGCTGCCGAAACGTGTCATGAGCGCCAGGCTGATCACCGGTGTGGGCACACCCAGCTCGATGGCCTCGCGTGCCGTCCAGCGGCCCTCCCCGGAATCGGCAACATAAGGTGCGACAGAATCCATCTGCTGATCGCCGGCCAGAAGGTCAGCTGTCAGGTCGAGTAACCAACTGCGTATCACACTGCCGTGGCGCCAGGATTCGGCGAGCGCTGCCAGGTCAAGATGAAATTCGCTGCGCGCCTTCAGCAAGGCGAAACCTTCGGCATATGCCTGCATCAGGCCATACTCGATGCCGTTGTGTACCATCTTGACGAAGTGGCCAGCGCCGACCGGCCCACAGTGCAGCCAGCCGCGGTCGTGAGCCGGCGCGAGCACCTCGATGAACGGCCGCAACCGCTCTACCGCCGTACGCTCTCCACCCAGCATCAGTGCATAACCCTGTTCGCGTCCCCAGATGCCACCCGATACACCGGCATCGACAAAGTCCACACCACGCGCCGCAAGCTCGTCCGCGCGCCGCATGGATTCCCGGTAAAAAGAATTACTTCCGTCTACCACCAGATCACCCGCGCTCAGCATGGGCGCAAGCATGGTGAGTGTCTTTTCGGTGACCTCTCCAGCCGGCAGCATCAACCAGACAATGCGCGGTACGGCCAGCGTGTCCACAAGTTCTGCCAGGGACGTGGTGCTGCAAACGCCTATTTCCAGCGCGAGCTTTTGCGATATCTGCACATTACGATTCCATACAACAACATTGCACCGCGCTTGCCGCAGACGGTGCGCCATATTGGCACCCATGCGCCCCAAGCCCAGCAAGCCGATCGTCAAGAACCTATCTCCTTTGCTCATTCACCGCGCTACGCCATCGGCAACCGGCAACAAACGTCCGCGACCCACCCTGGCGGGTGTGTCTTTATTGTCTGTCTCAAACACAGACAGAGCGTCGAGGTGGCGTATTTCCACGTGCCTGCCACGCACCGCAATCAGACCGTCGCCTTCGAGTCGATGAAACGCACGACTCACGGTTTCGCCGGCCAGGCTCAAATGACTGGCTATGTCGTGGCGCGACATTGACAGCGTGAGTTTTGTCGGCGAGCGATTTAAGCACGCCATGCGGGTGCTGATCTCCATTAAGAAGTCTGCCAGCCTCGCTGCTGCGGTGATGTGATTGATGCGCATGCGTGCGCTCCTTTCGAGACTGGACGCGGTCGCTATTTTGTTAAACATACCGCGCATCATTTCGCGATTTTCTGCGCACTGGCGTTCGAACGCTTCGGCCGGCAGTTCGCAGATGCTGCTGCGCTCGAGGAGCTCCAAGGTGTCGACATACGTACGGCAACCCAGTGCTGAGAGACCGATAAGGTCCGCAGGAAGAAAAAAGGTGGTTACACAATTCCTGCCATGTTCATCAAACACCACCGCTTTCGCCGATCCGGATTTCAACAAAAAGAATGCACGACGCGGATCACCCGCCCGATAAACTATGCTGCCTTTGGCCGCGACTAGGTTCACCAGGTCTGGATAGGGATTGCCCGACGCATCCCTGCCCGAGGTGCGCGGCGGCAAACACGACTGATGCAGGTGACATACGCTGCACCCGGCCGACTTGCTTGCAATCGTGTAAAGGCCCATTGACTAACCTCTGGCTGTAATTCGAACCCACGCCTTGCTCGGACCCTTGGTCTGCGTGCACCGCACGGTATGCAGACGCGACCGGCAAATATTCATCCCCGCGGGAATGCTTTGACCACCTGCCCTGTGCGGGAGATCATGGTGCCTGGCTCGACGGGTGTCCCATACACGCAGCGTGACAGACCTTGAGTGCGCAACGCCCATCCCGGCTGTCGAGTGTCATTCACTCGTCGATGCGATGCCCGATTTTGACCGTCACCTGCCAGAAAGCGACGTCGTTGTTCTTTATCTCACCGCGGGTTTCGACAACTTCGAACCAGTCCATGTGCTTAGTGGTCTCCCCGGCTGTGGCCAGTGCGGTCTTTACGGCGTGCTCAACACTGTCAGTGGAACTTCCGGTCAATTCGAGCATGCCGTATACGTGACTATTCATGGGTCTATTTCTCTTCGTTTTTCACTGGGACGATTAACGGGCTTTAGACGGCGCGCGTGCCAAGCAATGACATTGGCTATTCCGCCCGCGCTGCCCACCAAGGACGCAGTGTCTTCTTGGCACTTTGTGGACGTCTGTACGCGAGGACACACTGCGACGGGTGCAAACGCACTGGTAGGCCCAGGTGCGGCAGCGAACAAAGCAGGGCCATGAGCCGGTATAGGCTGGCTGGCGAGTTGGCGCTTTTGATATTGGAAAAAGCGATGTCGATGGCGCTATCGATGATCGGACGAATGAGTGACTCGGGGCGCTGTGGCAATACAGCTATTCCTGGAATGATTCGGTGCACACCAAGCGATGACAACTAATGGCCAGGACCCAGCAGCCTTAACTCGGACCACCGCGAACTCCATGGCCCTGAGTGGCGCCTGGACGGCGCTTGGACTTGGCACACTGGAGACCGCGCTATTACTGGTTGAGGTGCCGGACAAAGCTGGCCTCACTATCGAAGCGTCGGGTGTCACCGCGCTGGACACGGCCGGAGCCTGGTCACTGCAATCTCTGCTGTGCCGCCTGCGGGCGTGCGGCGCTCAGGTCTCACTGGAGGCAGTTCCCAAACAGTTCGTGAGCATGCTCGATGCCGTCGAAAAACATATCGCTGAAATTCCGGCGCTGCCGCCGGCCGCGGCGTCACCCGGTTTGCTCACCACCCTGGGCCAAAACGCGAGCGCCCAGTATGAGCATCTGCTTGCGCTACTCAGCTTCGTTGGTGAATGCACCCTGGTGGGTGTCAGCTTTGTGCGTCATCCGTCGCGCATGCGCTGGCGTCCGATACTTTTCAACCTGCGTACAGCAGGTTTCGATGCGTTACCCATTGTCGGACTGCTCGGATTTCTGCTCGGGGTGGTGGTCGCCTATCAAGGCGCCGAGCAGTTGCAGCGCTATGGCGCCAACATCTTCATCGCCGATCTGGTTGGTCTGTCGATGTTGCGGGAGTTTTCACCATTGATTACCGCCATCATCGTCGCAGGCCGGTCGGGATCGGCCTATGCCGCTCAAATCGGCACAATGAGTGTGACCGAGGAGATTGACGCTATGCGGACCATTGGCGTCGCCCCCATCGAAATGCTGGTGTGGCCTAAAGTTGTGGCGCTGGTGGTGGCCTTGCCACTGCTGACCGTGCTTAGCGATATAGTCGGCGTCGCGGGCGGGATGATGATGGCCCGCGTGCAGCTCGAGGTTGGCTATCTGGAATTTCTTGACCGCTTCGTAAATGCCATCAGTATCACCGACTATGTTATTGGCATCGCGAAGGCGCCGGTGTTCGCTCTGGTTATTGTCGTCATCGGCTGCTTTCAGGGGTTTTGTACCCATGGCGGTGCGGACAGCGTCGGCTCGCACACTACGCGCAGTGTGGTGCAGTCGATATTCCTGGTCATCGTTGCGGACGCGCTGTTCTCGGTCGTCTTCAGCGCGCTGGACCTCTGAAGTGCTAGATGCACAGCCCAAAACAGAACCCGACCTGGTGGTCGATGTGCGCGGCGTGTCGACGCGCTTTGGTGACCATGTTGTGCACAGCGATCTCACGTTTTCGGTGGCACGCACTGAGATTTTCGCGCTGCTGGGTGGTAGCGGTTCGGGCAAATCCACATTGCTGCGCGAAATGATTCTGCTCCAGCTTCCCGACTCGGGCAGTATCGCGGTGCTGGGTATTGAGCTCGACAACATCGGCACTGACGCCGCATTGGCGTTACGCCAACGCCTGGGGGTCATGTTTCAGCACGGTGGTCTATTCGGCGCCCTGACGGTGCTGGAAAACGTCGGCCTGCCGCTGCGTGAACATACCAAGCTTTCGTCCTCTTTGATCGACGAAGTTGCGCGCTGGAAGCTCACCATGGCCGGACTTGATGACACCGTGGGTGCCCAGTATCCGGCCTCCCTGAGTGGTGGCATGCTCAAACGCGCTTCTTTGGCGCGCGCGCTGGCGCTTGATCCGGAGCTGCTGTTTCTTGACGAGCCGACCGCCGGCCTCGATCCTGAAAGTGCCCAGGCTGTGCAAGAGTTAATCCTCAGTTTGCGCAAAGGATTGCGCTTGAGCATTGTGATGATCACGCACGATCTCGATCTGGTGTGGGGTGCCGCCGATCGTGCCGCGATACTCGGTGCAGGCACGGTACAGGGTATCGGCTCCATGGCGGAACTGGCGCAACTCGACAACCCCACGGTGCGCAATTTTTTTGATGGACCACGCGGCCAACGGGTGTCTGGCACACAGCGACCCCATGAGCAGATGCAAGCCGAGCAAGCGCGCGGGGTGACAGCATCGAAACCAAGGTGAACTTTGCGCTGGTAGGGGTTTTTGTCCTGGTGCTGGGCGCGAGCCTGCTGGCGGGCCTGTTATGGTTGGCGTCGGGCGGTGCATGGCAGAAAAATTACGACATCTATCAAGCTGTGGAAAATGAATCCGTCGCGGGACTCAACCTCAGTGCGCCGGTCAAATACAACGGCGTCGACGTCGGAAAAGTGCAATCGATACGGATTGCCCGCGACAATCCCGACCAGGTCGTGCTGCTCCTGGCGATAGAGCGTGGCACGCCGGTGAAAACCGATTCGTCAGCGATGCTGAAGACCCAGGGCCTGACCGGTATCGCTTACGTAGAAATCAGCGGTGGTAGTCGCGCCGCGGCTTTGCTGAAGGCCACTGGCACTCAGCGCTATCCGCAGATCGAAACCAAACCGTCCTTAAGCGCGCGTCTTGAGAATGTTCTGACGTCGGTGTTGGGCAAACTGGATAGCACCTCAAGCCGAATAGACGCGCTACTGAGCGACGCAAACCGCGCAGCGGTTTCGACGACGCTCACCAACCTTGCCACTATTACCGCTACCGTCGCCGCGGGCCGCGCAGACCTTACTGCCGGCATGCATGATGCTGCTCAGACCTTTGCCCACAGCGCCCGCGTCGGTGCGCGCGTCGGACCCATGGTCGAAAAGATCGCCAAGAGCGCGGACTCGATATCCATTATGAGCACGGCCGTCGCCGACACCAGCGCCAGAGCTTCGCGCGTCATAACAACCACAGGAACCGATATGCAACACCTGGCGAACGATATCGTGCCACAGCTGCAGGAGCTGCTCACTGAAATGAGCAGCTTGACCGCATCCTTGCATCGACTGAGTGAACAAAGTGCACACGACCCCCGCGGCCTGCTCTTTGGCCGTGATCCCAGCGCTCCGGGACCAGGCGAATCGAGCATACAGCGGTGATAAGCACGGCACGCAGCCTTGCACGATGGTCAGTGGCGACGCTGGCATTAGTGGCCACGATCGGCGTACTGACTGCTTGCAGCCTGATGGCGCCGAGCCGCATGCCAGACATGAAACTGTATACCCTGGACGGTGACCCTTCGCCACCCGGAAAGTCCGAGGGCACACTGACGGTGACCGTGGCGCCGCTACGATCGGCCTCGGGCTTCGATAGTCCACGGATGGCCTATGTGCGCTCCGAACACCAACTGGAGTACTACACCCAAAGCGCGTGGGTCGAGTCGCCGGCCGACATGCTTGCGCCAATTCTGGTGAGGGCCGTGGTGCACAACGGCGCGTTCCGCGCCAGTGTTGCAGCAGGCGGTACCGCGCAAAGTGACCTGCGGCTGGAAGCGGAAGTGCTGCTGTTCCAACAGGAGTTCGACAGCACGCCCAGCCGTGCGCGCCTGAAACTGCGGGTCACTCTGGTGGCGAATGCGGGGCGTCGATTGCTCGCAACCCGCGTGTTTGAAAGCGTCGCTGATGCCCGCAGTGCGGATGCTGCGGGCGGCGTTGGTGCCGCCAATCTTGCCGCTCTGCAGCTAGTCTCTGATATCGCCGACTGGAGTGGGACCATCGCCCGCACCGAGTTCACCCGGCAGTCATCCGCCGCATCAAGTCATTAACAAGATGCCCACCGCTCACGATGCACGGCATCGGTTGCATACGAAGGCCGATGCTCAGCGCATCGCCAAGCTCTCCTGCTGTTTTATCTGAAGACCCCACTCGGTCGCTTTAAACCGGGACCATTACCCAAGCCGAAGCCGTGAGCAGCCTGGCGCTAGCTTTTGCTCGTCGATAGCGGCGCCGGTGCCGACGCCGCATTCGAGCACGTTTGAATCAGACTCGCCCTGTCATAACTAAAACCAGCAGAACGACGAGGACAAGACTTAAGCCGCCACTGGGTGCGTAGCCCCAATCGCGACTGTGAGGCCAAGTGGGAATGCTGCCAATCAACAGCAGCACGAACACAATTAAAAGAATAGTTCCTAAACTCATGGTGCGGACCTCAATATGTTCTGTGTAATTTAGCGCTCACTTCGGCGGCTGAAATGAGCACGCGTGTCTTCGTGAGTCGCAAACATATACCAGCTTGGTGCGAACCCTTCGGTGCGGTGGCGATCACAGGCGTCGCGGCCAAAGTCGCTGCGCTGCCATCCGTATTGAACTGTGTACGGTTGCGCACAGACACCTGACGCCCATCGCCAAAACAATCTTTGGCGTCGACAGGAGCTGTTATTTGTACACAACGCGCGAAAAGAACGTGCTGGGAGCGAGTGTTGTACTGGCAGCAATCGTGGCGGTGGTTGCACTGGTGGCAAGTTGCGGGTGGCTGGCCAGTGGCGGCGATCGCTATCGACTGTTTGGCGCGAATTTCAACTCACGCCCCTGGTCGGATTATGTTTGCAGCCGGCTGTTGATGAACGACCGTAACGGCCTTGCAAAGCTTGGTGGCGCCCCGCGCTTTGCCAATGACAGGCGCCAGGTCGCCACCAGTGTATTGGCGACTGCGGTGAGCAGGCGGCCGCTTCCGCTCGAGAGCACTCACCAAGCACCTAAGCGCCCTATTCAGCGCCCACGCTAGCTGCGCACCATCGCATAGACCCGACTTTCAATTCACCAAAGGAAACGTGCTCATGCTGGCTCTTGTTTATCTCGGCCCCCACAAAAAGGCGCTACTGGAACGGCCAATGCCGATCATCATCGAGCCTACCGATGTGATTGTGAGGGTTACCAAAACAACCATCTGTAATACCGACTTGCACATCCTCGCTGGTCACCTGCCGAGCTGCACGATCGGTCGTGTTCTCGGTCACGAAGGTGTGGGCGTTGTTACTCAGATTGGCGCCGGTGTAACCCGTTTCAAATGTAATGACCGTGTGGTCATTTCGTGCATCACCGCTTGCGGGACTTGTGAATTCTGTCGTCAATCGATGTTTTCTCAGTGTTGCCGCGGTGGCTGGTTGCTTGGTAATCGGATAGACGGTACCCAGGCCGAATTTGTTCGGGTTCCCTACGCCGATACCAGCCTGCACCACATTCCTGACGATGCCGACGACGAAGCGCTGGTGATGCTGAGCGACGCGCTACCGACCGCCTATGAGTGTGGGATTCTGAACGGCCAGGTAAAATCCGGCAGCACTATCGCCATCATCGGTGCCGGCCCAGTGGGTCTCGCGGTGCTCCTGGCAGCCCGGCTGCAGGCACCCCTGGCGGTGGTCGTGATTGATAACAACACCGAGCGCCTCGCCACGGCCATGCGTCTGGGCGCAACCGCGATTGTTGACAATCGCAACGGACAAGCCATCGGCGACATTATGCACTTGACCGGCGGTCGCGGCGTGGACAGTGCCGTGGATGCGATTGGTTTGGTTGCCACGTTTGAACTCTGCGAAGAAATCATCGCAGTAGGCGGCACCATAACCACCGTTGGTGTGCACGGCACGGAACTTGATCTATACAAAGAATACCGATGGGACCGCTGCGTCACGATTACGACCGCATCGGTAGATACCACCAGCACGCCTTTGCTGCTTGAAATGCTTCTGAGCAGGAGAATCGACGTAGCGGAAATGATCACCCACCGCTTTCCGCTACGGCGGGTCCTGGACGCTTATGCGACCTTTGCCGATACGACTGGGAGTTCTGCGCTGAAAATCATCATCGAGTCCGCAGCGGCCTGAGTGGGCCCGAACCAGTCGCCGGAGCCCACCGTCGCGTGCGCTAATTGCCCTTGCGGAGGTGGATGCCGCTCTGCACCGCTCGCACCTCCGGCGTAGCCTGTCCGATATTCACGGCGTTTTCGATCGCTTCCTGGGAGTCTGCCGTTCCACTCATCCATACCACGCCGTTTTCGTCGGTTTCTACTTCAATGTCAGCGAAACGGCGCTCCTTATCACCGGCGAGCTTGGATTTGATGGCGGCCGTCACTTCCGAGTCGGTGACAAATTCTTTGGTTTCGTTTGGATTTGAATAGGTTTCTACCGCTCTTGCGGGCGACAACGGTCCGGCCACAAGCGTTAGCGCGAGGATGGCCGCACACTTACTCTTCTTCATTTTTAAGGTCCAGGTATAGGTGGCGGATAGAGTAGAGCCGCGCTGTGCAATATTCCGTTCGCTCCGACACACACATGCCACGAACGGGATAGCCATCGGCTTTCATCGGATAAGTGTTCTGCCGAACAGATCCAGCGACGTTTTTCATAGAGCCTCTGTGCGAACCGGCGACTTTGACTCGCGAGTCGAATCGACACCGCTCTTGATTGGAAGGTATGAACTATGAATTCCTTTTTTAGACCATCTCCAGTTCTTCGCACCCGGACCGGTGCGTATGCGCTCATCACGATACTGCTCGCCATTACACCAACGATGTTCGCCGTAGGGGCGGAAAAAAATCAGAACCGCGCCGAGCGCCGAATTGACGACCTGCACC
>JANOXY010000646.1:0-12647 GCA_031418675.1 Pseudomonadota bacterium | reverse complement strand
CGCTTCCTCGCCCGTCGGCAAGCCCAGCAGCTCGCACAGTTTTTTTTGGGCCGCGATGATGTGCTCGGCATGCGTCAGCTTCAAACGTAACCGACTGACCTCGTGCTCGAGCACGGCAATCCGCCGCGCCTCAGCCTTGGCAACATCGATCTTCGGACCACGCCGCTTCGGCGCCAGTACGGCGTCCTCGTCCGCGGCCAACTCACGACGCCACTTCGCCAGATGCGAGCTATACAAACCTTCTTGACGAAGCAGTTCGCCAATGCCACCGACTACCTCGCACGCCGCCGCCTTGCGCACGATCTGTCGTTTGTACGCGGTGGTGAATTGCCGACGCTTGGCGACCGCGGCCACCTCGACCACGCGGCCCTTGCCTGGCGGCACCTGCTCGTTCAAACCTTGAGACAATTTCTGAGACTCCTGGACCATGATCATCACCTTCCTTCTACAGTAAATTCACTGGGGAAGGTGTCTCACGTCATGCTGACACGGGGGGCTGGCGCGCGCATGCCGCCGTGATAAAGCTGCACCGAACTCAGACTGTCGGCGGCACGCAGGGCATCGGCCAGACGCGTCAGACCCGGCAGGTGGTCATCGGAAAAAATTGCAAGCTGGCCAGCAAAACCTTGACCGCTGGGCAAAACGTGGGCCGCGCAGGTCATGGTCAAGCCGAAACCGCCCACCGCACGCATGCGCAACCACTCGTATTCATCGTCGGACAAACAACCATCGGCGTGGCTCTGGCTGTTGGTCAGCGGCGCCAGCATGAAACGATTTTTCATGGCGGGCCCACGGGCAAATGTGAGGGGCTCAAACGGACTGGACATAGTGCGCGATTTTCCTTTGATTGGACGTCGCTGCAGGCAGTCGGCAGCGGCGCCGGGAGTTTAATCAGTCGCGCGCTTCAACACTACTTTTCAGTGGCGGGAACCTGCCGCGCTACGGAAATCACCGAGATCCTTGTAGGTGCGAATTTATTCGCACATTCATCACCGCATGACGGCTCCTCTGGCGAGAATGTCCGAATAAATTCGGACCTACAGAAGATCGCGGGAACCGCCGTAACCCCTGTAGGTGCGAATTCATTCGCACATTCATCACCCCACGACGGCTCCTCTGGCGCGAATGTCCGAATAAATTCGGACCTGCAGAAGATCGCGGGAACCGCCGAGACCCCTGTAGGTGCAAATTTATTCGCACATTCACAACGATGACTTACCGTAAAGCGCTAATTTCGAATGTGCGAATAAATTCGCACCTACAGGCACGCCCTAGAAGCTCACGCGGCACGACTGCCAGGCGATGAACTGCCAGCCGGTCGGTGTCGCCGTCCATACTGCCAGCGAGCGCAGATCCAGCGACTTGCGGGCTGACTCGACGTCGACTTCGATATGGGAAGCACCAATCAGGAGCGCCACGTTGCCGATCAGTTTCACCTGCTGCGCACGTTGTTCAACACTTAAGTAGCGGGTGCGGCCGCTACGCAGTGCTTCGAGATAGCTGGCCTTGGTATCAACCACACCGGACGAATGGGTGTACACCAGTTCATCGTGGAGCAGCGCCGCCAAGGCTGGCAGATCATTGTTTGTCATCGCTGCGTAACGGCGTGTTTCCAGCGCCAGAATGCCATCAATATCCATTGCTCCCCCCAAGGTCGGTGTTTAAGCGCAACGCCGGCGCTTGCCACGCGGGCGCGCGGCAAGCATAACGCAGCGCGCGCGACCCATGCGTGGCCTACATGGCCGACAATGACAGGCTCCGCGGCTGACAAAAATGGGCACTTGCTGACCCGCTGCGCGAAGGCGCGCGTCCCTGCTCGGCACCAGGTCACACAATGCCCGCCAAGAACTTTAGGGCTCGATGGCGATCGCTGCGACGCAGTTCCACACACCGCGTGCGTGCTGTGATCCACCCCCCATCACGATCACAAGCCTGCGTGCAACGGCCAGGCTTGGCATTGGGCTTGCTGTTTTACCGGCAAACAAACAGCCAAACACCAAGCCCATGAACATACGCGCCGCCTCATTCGCCCTGTTGATCCTCATCTCGCTCGGCGCCAAGACCAGCGCCGCTGTGCTCAATCAGGCCTTCACCAACGACTTCCAGACCAACGCGGTTTATTTGTGGTCAACGGACCCGTTGAACATGACGTTTGATGGGGTGTCTTTCGGGACCAATATGCCCGCGTGGCACGCTGCACTTCATACCCCTGCCAGGCTGGTACTCAGTGGGCCGACCATAGGTGCGGCGGCGGGATCATTCAACCTGGTCATGAACTACAAAAACACGCCCTTCAAACTGGAATGGGCAGAAGTGTTTTTCGACAACACGATCAACGTCGTGCGTGGTTATGGCACGCTGACCTACAACGGTAGTGGTTGGAGCAATGCCGATGTCGCCACTCACCTTATCGACATTCCGCTCCATGCGAACTCCGCGGCGACGCCCATCCCGTCTTCAGTGCTGCTAATGCTCTCGGCCTTGGCGCTTGTACCGCTGCAACGCCTGGGCCTGCGCCGCGCCGTTCCAGGTTAAGGACCGCCCGGGGGTAGTATTCAGGCAGCGGCGCGGGGCCGCGATAACAAAATTCGCACAGTGAGCCTGGCGCCTGGGTAATGCAGCATGGTGAGAAGGAGTTCGATCGCAGTTTGTCAGTTCGTCATGAAACCCGTGAAGGATTCTGATGCTTTTGCGGCCCTGTGTGTAATGTTGCTCGATCCGTGATCGGCGGCGGCGGGTCGAGACTTATCGCAACTGGCCGTCCTATTGGACTCGGCGAGCGCGAGCAAAACACGGCTGCACGACGTGCAGCCAAGGTGCGTGGGATTGGACGCTAAAGGGTTGTTGGATTGGGAAAGACGCGATGCACAGCGGCGATATCGGTCAAGGTGTCCGGCGCTAAACGGAGATCGAAATAAGCGGCCATCTCGTCGAGCTGCGCGATGCTGGTCGCGCCGATGATGGTCGAGGCCGTAAAAAAACGTCCACGCACAAATGCCAGCGCCATGGCCGCAGGCGCGAGGCCGTGACGATCGGCGAGCTTGCAGTATTCTTCAGCGGCTGCGACTGCCCGCGGGCGGCGATACCGTTCGCCGAAATTTTCAAATAGCGTCAGGCGTGCCGTGGGCGGCTTCGCGCCGCCACGATAGGTGCCCGCCAGCATACCCATCGCCAAGGGTGAGTAGGCGAGCAAGGGCACGTCCAATTGATGGCTGGCTTCGGCCAGATCACCATCGAAGGTGCGCGAGACGAGGTTGTAACAATTCTGCGTTGAGGCCGGTGGTGGCAAGCCATGGTCTCGCGCCAGGCGCACAAATTCGCACAGCCCGTAACAGGTTTCGTTCGACAATCCCCAAGCGCGGATTTTGCCTGCTTCGATGGCGCGCGCCAGGGCCTGCAACTGTTCGAGCATGGGTACCGCCGGCCGCTCCTGGCTGAGGTCGTACTCCCAGCTGCCAAACTGCGGCACATACCGCTCCGGCCAGTGGATCTGATAGAGATCGATGTAATCCGTCTGCAGACGTTTGAGGCTGTCGTCGATCGCCCACGGGATGGTTTTGGCCGAGACCTGGGTGTCGCCACCACGGATCCAATCGCGTCGTCCGGGACCCGCGATCTTAGACGCCAGGACAATTTTGTCGCGGTGGCTGCGGTGTCGTGCCAACCAGTTGCCGATCAGGATCTCAGTGCGACCCTGGCTCGCTTCACACGGCGGGACGGGATACATCTCTGCGGTATCAATGAAGTTGATACCGTGATCCAGCGCCCATTCAATCTGCGCGTGGGCTTCGTCTTCGCTGTTCTGTTCGCCCCAAGTCATGGTACCGAGACAGATCTCGGATACCGTCAAGGGGCTATTACCCAGCTGCTTTTGCCGCATAGATGTGTTTCTCAGATTTTTTCGACGGTGGTCTGCAGCAGCGCGACATACCCGCAGGACGACGCCCTGCTCAATCGGCGTTGTTGGCGCCCAGTTGTTGTTTCAGGCGTCGTGCGCGCTGGCGTACAGCGCGGGCCTGCTGGAGTTTGAATTCGAGCATCGCCTTCTGCAGCACCGGATCGGCGCTCGCGAGGATCTGCACGGCCAGCAAACCCGCGTTGCGCCCACCGCCGATGGCGACCGTGGCGACCGGCACACCGGGTGGCATCTGCACTATCGACAGCAGGGAATCCATGCCGCGCAGCGCATGGCTCTCTACCGGCACGCCGATCACTGGCAAGGGCGTCAGACTGGCGACCATACCGGGCAGATGCGCGGCGCCGCCGGCGCCAGCAATGATCACGCGCAATCCGCGTTTATGGGCGAGGCGCGCAAAGCGCAGCATGTCGAGCGGCAGGCGATGGGCGGATAACACCTCGACCTGGCAAACCACGCCAAATTCGGCGCAGGCTGCAACCGCTTGTTCCATGGTTGGCCAATCGGAATCGCTGCCCATGATGACGGCAACTTTGGGCGCTGACTTTTTCATGGTGCTTGCTCCGGACCCAAGGTGATCACGCTGGCGGCGCGCTCGGCGCGTATGCGGGCTGTATTCAGATCAGCGCCCAAGGCGGTGATATGGCCCATCTTGCGGCCCGGCGAAACCAGTGTTTTACCGTAGAGATGAATGTGGGCATCGGGCACGGCAAGCGCGGCAGGCAGGCCTTGTGCGTATGCGGGCCCGCTCTGCTGGCCGAGCAGATTGATCATCACCGCGGCCGGCGCACGCATGGCGGTGGAACCCAGCGGCCAACCCAGTACCGCACGCACGTGGTTTTCGAATTGCGAACAGCTGCACGCTTCGATGGTGTAGTGCCCGGAGTTATGCACCCGTGGTGCAAGTTCGTTGAACACCACGCCGCCATCGGCCAGCAAGAACATTTCTACGCCAAAACTGCCAACACCCTCGACGGCGCTCACCGCGCGCTGGGCGATGTCGACAACTTCGTCCTGACAGGCGCTGGTGACCGACGCCGGTGCGCGGACTTCGTGGCAAATATGATCACGCTGAATGGTTTCCGTCACCGGATAGACCACGCTCACACCGTCGCGGCCACGACTGACTATCACCGCAACCTCGGCCACAAACGGGCACCACTGTTCGACATACAAGCCGCGCGCCGCACCGCCCAGGCGCTGCCATGCCGCTTCGATGTCGGCAACGCTGTGCAAGGTTGCATTGCCTTTGCCGTCGTAACCATGACGACGCGCTTTCAGCACCAGAGGCCACCCGAATTCGCTTGCCGCCGCTTCGATGTCGCCCGGCGCGCTCACGGCGCAAAAGCGCGGCATAGCGATGCCGTGGGTGCTGAGCAGCGACTTTTGCACAAACTTATCCTGCACCAGGGCCATGCACCGCGAACTTGGATACAAGCTCGCACCGCGACGCTCGAGCACCGCGAGGCAGGCCGCGTCGATAAACTCGTTTTCCAGGGTGATCACATCGACGGCGTCGGCAAGTTCGGCCAGCGCACGCGGGTCTTCGTTATCACCAACGATGCAGCGCGCGGCCAAGGCGCAGGCGGGTTCACCGTCGTGTGCGGCCAGCACCACCACTTCGCAGCCCAGCTGCGCCGCCGCGATGGCGGTCATGCGCGCCAGTTGGCCGGCACCGATAATGCCCAAGCGCGGTGCGTGCCCGGCAACCGCGGGCCGCGGTGGCGGCTCGGCCGGTGTGATCGACGCCTGGATTGTCGTAATCATGATCCTGTGATCCTCAATGGACACTCGCTGATGAGCGTACCTGTTCGAATGGACGGCCCGCCAGCCGCGCGGGGCCCATAGGCTAATCAGGAAAAGGCGAAGAGTCGACCAGGATTAATCGACTGGTTCGATACGCAGGCGCAGACCAGCATGTCGCTCATCGCAAACCGAGAACAAACACGTGGAAATTGAAATTCAGTCCCATGGTTTTACTGTCACTGGCGCGTTACACGCCCATGTCGTCAAACGTCTTGAAGCCGCGCTCGCACCGTTCAAACGCCAGGTGCGCAGTGTGGTGGCCCGTCTCGCCGACGAAACTGGTGCGCGAACCGGCAAGTGTAAAACCTGTCGTTTTGGCGCCAGCGTGGGCGACGCGCCGGAGGTATTTGCCGCCGAAACACGTTCTGATCTTTATGCCGCCATCGATCGTGCCGCTGAACATCTCGCCGCAGCCCTGGACCAGCGCCTGAAGCGCCGACGCGATGTGCTTCGTCTGCACCGCTGCCGAGCGATCGCCAGCGGCACCAGTGTCGATCAGCATCGAGATACCAAGCGCGGCGCGGACCTCGTTTTGGATCGCAACAGACTAACCCTCTAAGGCGCTCTTGGCCGTCGCCAAGACCGCCAGCGCTGCCGCGTTTTTGATGCGTCGCTCCACCGTGATGGCGTAATACTTCTCTATCACGCCGGTGTCACCGATTGCGCGCACGCCATACTGGGGGGCGATATCGAGCGCGATGGCCCGCGGCGCCGGGAAACAACCCAGCCCTTCGGCTCCGAACACCTTGAGCAGTGCCGAGTCCTCGAACTCCGCGACAATCAGCGGCTTGATGTTCTCACTGTCGAACCACCGCTCCAGATCACGTCGCACCAGGGTATTGGGGGTCGGCAACAGCATCGGTGCGCCATTGAGACTTTGCGGAAAGTTGCGCGCGAGCTTACGCGCGCGATCATTGCGCGCAAAAATACTAACCTCGGTGCTGCCGAGCAGATGGGAGTAGGTTTTAGCGGTCACCGCCTCACCCGAGGGGCGATCGGAGATCACGACGTCGATGCGATGGGCGGCAAGGCTCGCTTCCAACTCTTCGTGCTTGCCTTCGAAAACCGTCAGAAAATAATCATCAAAAGCTTCCACCGCTTTACGCAGAAAGCGGTAGGCCAGCAATTTGGGCACAACGTCGCTGACGCCTATGCGCAAGCGCCCAAGTCGCCCGAGTCGGCGGCCGTCCAAGGTCTCGACGAGCTCCTGACCGGCATGAAACATCGAGTCCGCGTACTCCAGCACCAGGTGCCCGGTTTCACTGAGTGAAAGGCTGCGGCCGCGCCGGTCAAACAGCGAAGAACCCACATAGTGCTCGAGCTTGGCGAGCTGGCCTGACAGCGTTTGTGGAGTCAAGTGCAGTCGTTCGGCGGCACGGGTCAGGCTTTTTTCGTGGGCGATCACCCAGAAATAATAGAGGTGTTTGTAATTGGGATGCTGCATCGGTGTTTAGACCCTGTTCGGAACAAAGGGGGTGGGACTGGCCAATATTGCGCGCAGGATTCGGGCCGAAAGCCTGCTCCGATCTATGGTGGGCGGTGCGATGGAAGCGGTCAAACACTGTGTGGCGTCTCGCTGGTTCATCGCTGCGAAGGTTTGCGGGCGGCGCGCTGCGCCACCTATCATCGCCGACGCCGTCAATAGACATTTACAAACCAGACCGAGCGAGGCAGCAGCATGGCCGAGATCATTTTTCATCATTACGCGATATCGCCGTTTTCGGAAAAAATCCGGCGCGTCCTCGCTTTCAAAGGGTTGCCTTGGCGCTCCGTTGACCAACCAATCATGATGCCCAAACCCGATCTGGTCGCGCTTACGGGTGGTTATCGTCGCATTCCGGTGATGCAGATTGGCGCGGACGTGTATTGCGATACTGCCCTCATCGCGCGCTGCCTCGAGTCGCGCTATCCAAGCCCGTGCATCGTGCCCGCTGACCAGGCCGGAATCATCGGGGTGATCGAAGACTGGGCCGATCATCGCCTGTTCTTTCAATGCGTGCCGCCCGTCATCAAAGCGATTTTCGATCAACTCCCGCCGGGTTTCCTCGACGATCGCGCGGCGATGTCGCCGGCCCTGACCAAGGAAGGCCTGTTCGCGGCGGCGCCCCAGGCGTGGGCCCAGGCCCAGATGTCACTGGACCACCTTGAGCGGCAACTGGCCGCTAGTCATTTCCTGCTGGGTGATCGTTTCACCCTGGCGGACGCGGCCTGCTACAACCCGGTATGGTTCTTGAAGAACGACGCAGCGCTGTTTGCCGCAGTGGAGGCCAGACCAGCCCTGCTGGCGTGGTTCAAGCGCATCGAGGCGATGCCGGATGCACAGGTGCAGGAGATGACAACCGCGCAGTCATTGGCTGTTGCCCGTGACAGCAGTCCGCTGGTGCCGGCGCCGTCGGGCGCGTTATCGGGTCTGGATTTCGCCGTTGGTGACCAGGTGGGGGTCGCGGCAGATGACTATGGACCGGAACGCACCAGTGGCCGCGTCACGGCGATTTCGGCAGAAAGCGTGACCATCGAACGGCAAGATAAAAGCTTGGGGGCCGTGGCGGTGCACTTTCCGCGTGCCGGATACCGCGCAATCAGGCCCTGAGCAGGGGGCTCGATACCGATCGTAAGCTCAGGTAATTACCGAGAAATAGGCGGAGGGACGCTACCCGGTCGCGCTGCGCGGCCGGGTAGATGAGCAGTCAAGCAGCGCGCGGTAAGTTGTCCCGGGTCGGCAGCTGCTCGACATTGTCGCTGGAAAAACTCTCCAGGACCGGTTTTTCAGTTACGCGATCACGCTTGAGGATGAGCGCGATTTCGAAGCTCCGCGCCAGCAGAAAAGAACCGACCGCCACCTCCAGGCCAGTGCGGAAGGCACCGATCGCGACGGTTTCGACCGGAGTGCCCGAGAACCAGAAGGCACCAACCAAGGCCAGGCCGGCGCCAGCCAGCAGGACCAGGCCAATCATATCGAGCGAGTAGCAGAACCAGTTTCTATTTTTCATGCCGTTTTCCGATTTTTTTTGTTGCCGGTACTAGAGGGCGATCCGGCGTTTTGCTTTTGGTGAAGCAAATATAGTCCGCGTAGGTTTCCGTACTGTTAAGTGCGCCACAAAAGGCTGGCGATTTAACATTCGTTAATAGAGTGGGTGCCCTGATCTCAATTCCTCGGGAGAAGGGGCAACAACCACGAATTTGCGGAGCGGCATTAAAGGCGAAGCCGGTCCTTGGCTGCTATCGACTAGATCACACAATTTAAAGTCAATTATGTGATGGCGACGTTACATACAGATTTTGAAGACTATCTTGCTCAGCAGGCCCTGTCGAGCACACCCTAGGTCGGCGCTTAGCGCTGATCACCCATCAGGCTTTGCAGGGTGTTTTCCACTTCTTCAAGTCTCGCCACGATTTTCTGGCGCTGGTAGTTGTTCAGGCCCGGCGACTCGCGCGCAATACGTAACTGCTCGGCGGCGTACGGGAATTCGCCGACGCCGTAGTAATACTCTGCCAGTGAGCCGTGAGCTTCCGGCGTTTCACCGAGGTGATTCTGGGCGTCGGCCAACAATTTGTAGAACTTCGGGTCGCGGCGGTCAGACAGACCATAGGAGCCCAACAGCTCCTTGGCTTCCTGCGCTCGATTGACCAGCAACAGCGCGTTCACATACCCGTACACGGCGGCTCGCGCTTCCGGTTCGAGTTGATAGGCGGTGGCGAAATACGGCAGGGCGTCGGCGAACAAGTTGGCGCGCTGCTCGATTTGTCCCGCCGCAAGGTGAAACGCAATGAGCTTCGGGTGGGCGGCAAGCAGTTTTGCCAGCTGTTTACGTGCTTTTTCGAAATCCCCCGCCTCCGTAAGCGCTAACACATAGCCATAACGTGCAGCCTCTTCCCAGGCGTCGTCGTGGCGGGCTAAGGCGTCTTGGAAATAACGAACGGACTGCATCGGATCAGGCTCCCCCATCACCCGCAACTTGGCTTTCACCAGGTGATAGTTGAGGCTGTCCTGACGCACCCCGGTTTGTTTAATTTGAGCGGCCCGGTTGCGTGCCTCGGCGATACGATTGATGGTAATGGGGTGGGTACGCAGATATTCGGGAATGAAGGCAGGATCGGTATAGCGCGACGCGCGCTGCATACGTTCGAAAAAAGACGCCATCATCTGAGTGTCGTAATTGCCCTGGGCCATGAGCTTGAGGCCCAGCGCGTCAGCTTCTTTTTCATTGGCGCGCGTAAAATTGATCTGCATCTGCTGGGCGGCCGCTTGCCCGACCATCAGCGCGCCGGCGCCGGCCTGAGGGTTGACCGCCATCAAGGCCAAGCCCGCAACCATGGACGCAATCATGGGCGCCGTCATGTGCGAAGCCTCTTCTATCATGCGCGCGCCGTGACGCTGTGTGACGTGGGAAATTTCGTGGCCGATGACCGACACCAGCTCGCTTTCGTTGGTGGTCTCAAGCATGAGCCCACTATGTATAGCCACATAACCGCCGGGCAAGGCAAAGGCGTTAATGACCGGGCTTTGCAGCATGAAAAAATGGAAGCCAAGCTCGTAGTTTGTGTACTTGCTCAGACTGGTCCCTAGCGTCTGGATGTAGCCCTCAACTTCATCGTCGGTAACGATAGGCGCCTGACGCCGGACTTGGCGCATATATTCTTCGCCCAGCCGATGTTCCTGCTCGGGTGAGATGATGGCGCCGGCCGAATCGCCAATTTCTGGTAATTCGATCGTGTCCGCAGCGCCCAGCGACTGGCAGAGCCCGAGTGCGGCAAGCAGAACGGCGGTGGAGTAGAAATGATTTTTCATGGTCGGACCCGGCGGGCTGGCGCCACAGTTAAGTTAACACAAGGCTGGGGCGTGCCCTATTATTGTCAGGTCGCTGTTCTGACTCGGTTTCCGCTAGAGAGTTCGCCGCAAACCGAGTGGCACGCACAACAGTAATCTTGGACCAAAACTATTTTCAGACGGAACGATGAAATGACTGTGGAGAAACGCAACGCCTTTTACGCCCAGTCGGGCGGCGTGACCGCTGTGATCAACGCCTCCGCCTGTGGCGTACTCCAGACCGCGCGCCAGCATCCGGAGCGCATCGGCAAGCTCTATGCCGGCCGCAATGGCATCATCGGCGCACTGACCGAAGATTTGATCGATACCTCACAAGAAACCGATGCCGACATCGCTGCCCTGCGCCATACGCCCGCGGGGGCCTTCGGCTCGTGCCGCTACAAACTCAAAGGACTGGACAAGAACCGCGCTGAGTATGAGCGCCTGTTGGCGGTATTCCGCGCCCACAACATCGGTTATTTCTTCTACAACGGGGGAGGCGATTCGCAGGACACCACCAACAAGGTCGCGCGCTTCTGCCAGGCCCAGGGCTATCCTCTGACGGCTATCGGCATCCCCAAAACCGTCGACAACGACCTGCCCATTACCGATACCTGCCCGGGCTTCGGCTCCGTCGCAAAATACATTGCCGTATCTACCCGGGAAGCAGCGCTCGATGTCGCCTCGATGGCGCGGACTTCGACGCGGGTGTTCGTGCTGGAAGTCATGGGCCGGCACGCGGGCTGGATTGCTGCAGCAGCCGGGCTGGCGGGCAAAACACCCGCCGATGCGCCGCACATCATTCTGTTCCCCGAGATTCCCTTCGCTAAAGCCGCGTTCCTGAAACGCGTCAGCGAGTGCGTACGGGACAACGAATATTGCGTCGTCGTCGTCAGTGAAGGCGCGGCTTATAAAGACGGCACGTTTCTGGCCGACGCCGGCACCGTCGATGCCTTTGGTCACAAGCAGCTGGGTGGTGTCGCGCAGGTTGTCGCGCAGATGGTCAAAAGCGAGCTGGGTTTCAAGTTTCACTATGCGATCGCCGATTACCTGCAGCGCTCCGCCCGCCATATCGCCTCGGCGACGGATGTCGAACAGGCCTATGCTGTTGGCAAAGCGGCCGTAGAGCTGGCTATCGCGGGTGAGAACTCGGTCATGCCGACCATCGTGCGCAAGTCCGACAAACCCTACAAGTGGACCATCGGCAAAGCGCCGCTCAGCCGCGTGGCCAACCGCGAAAAGATGATGCCCCGTAACTTTATCAGCAAGGACGGTTTTGGGATTACGGCCGCGTGCCGCCGTTACCTCGAACCGCTGATCAAGGGCGAGGACTACCCTCCTTATAAAGACGGTCTGCCGGATTACGTTACGCTGAAGAACGTGCCGGTGGCCCGCAAGCTGGACAATAATTTTAAGCTACGGTAGCGTGATTGCATCTGGTTTAATTACGAGAGCCTTACCAACCTTCGCAAACCGTTGCAGGCAGATCGGGCTACCGTAGTTGTAATAAGTAGCAGCGTGATAAAACACCCTGCGTCAATTGTGCACGTACTCCTTAGGGGGAGGCTTTATCGATGCTAAGTAATCTGGCTTTGCCAATCAGCGTAGGCTGTGGCTTCATCGCGCTGATCTATGGCGCACTTTCCATTCAATGGATTCTTAAAAAATCTCCCGGCAACGCGCGCATGCAGGAAATTGCGGGCGCCATTCAGGAAGGCGCCAGCGCCTACCTGAATCGCCAGTACGCGACCATTGCTGCGGTCGGTGTCGTACTTACCGCAATACTGTGGTTTGCCATCGGCGCGACCACCGCAATCGGCTTCGTCATCGGTGCTGTGTTCTCCGGAGCCACCGGCTTCATCGGCATGAACATCAGCGTGCGCGCCAACGTGCGCACGGCGCAGGCGGCTCATGAAGGCATGGGCGCTGCACTGGATGTCGCGTTCCGCGGCGGCGCGATTACCGGCATGCTGGTCGTCGGACTTGGCCTGATCGGGGTCGCCGGCTACTACTGGATACTGACAGCCAACGGCGTATCGATGGACGACGCGCTGCATGCACTGGTAGGTGTGGCTTTCGGCGGCTCGCTGATCTCCATCTTCGCGCGGCTTGGCGGCG
>JANOXY010000645.1:0-3714 GCA_031418675.1 Pseudomonadota bacterium | reverse complement strand
ACCACGTCGCCGCTGGGAATGGCCGCGAATCCGTGAACTTTCAAAATCGAAAGGAAAACGTCGTAGAGCGCTTTGGCATCGGTGGGTGCCGAAGAAATCACCGTCACGTTGCCCTTTACACGCGGGTCGACAACAAAATTCTGGCCGGTGATGTCGGCGACGCTGGAAATGAACGCACGGATGTCAGCATCGCGCAGATTGATGGTGAACTCGCCGCTTTCCTGCTTGACGATGCCACTTTCCTCGGTCGCCGCTGCAACGGTGAGTGTCAGGCTGAGTAAAAAAATCGCGAGCAGGGCGCGGCGCGTAAGCAACAAAAAGCGACGCAGGGGCAGAGATGCGATGAAACCCACGATGTTCGAGCTCTCCCACCTACGACATGGACGGCCGGGGCGATGGTAGCAGAAAGCGAAAATGGCGCCGCGACGCGGCGCGCGGCTGCGAGAGTGAGAGATGGGCTTGCGCAAGGCGTTATTCCGTTGATTCGCTTTGATCGATGTCTGTTGAGGGGTCGACAACCGTGCTGTCGTAGTCCTGCGCACTGGTATCAAGTTCTTCGGGCGGCGTTTCTTCAAATTCCTCGGGGGCTTCATAGGGCTGTGGATCGGGCATGGCCTCGATAGCACCGCGCCGCAGCCGTTGCGCCGGTGACGGCACAAACGCCGAAGGATTACTGCCCGGGGAGAACGCGCCGGTGTCGGGAGCTGGCATGCCGCCATTGCCAAGTTCCGCTTCGCTCAGGCTCAGGGCCTTCAGTTCTCCCTGCTGCTCGACCACCACACGACGCGGCTCGATAAAACGAATGACGGCATCACCGAGCAGGGTCTCGCCGATCTTGCGCGCTTCGGGATTAGGGCCATCGCCGGCGATGATGGCGCGCCGCTGGGCGGCATCGGGTTTGTAGACGATGCCTTGTAACTTCAATGCGAGGGTCGCTTCGGGCAGCGCGTCGGGTGGCTGGTCGCCAAGCGCGGCGGCAGGCGAGTTGCTCGGGTTCTTAGTGACAGCAGGCGCGGCCGCCGGATCGTAGTGGCCAAACAATTCGCTGGTTGCCAGTTGTGTCAGATCGGCGCGCGGGGCTAGGGGCTGCAGTGGCGCATCGTCGCCGCGGGCGAGGCCAGGCGGAGCTTGGCTTGCCGCTGCGCTGTTGCGTAGCCCATTACCCTGAACCAGGAGCATCGCCAGCAACACCACACTCACGAGCACCACAACGGCGCCTGGTATCAAGAGGGCAGTTGGCGGCAGCTTAGGCGCGAAGTTAATTGAAGGCATAGGGCTTAAATGGCTTGAAGTGCAAGGGCTCAAAATAGTGGCGCGATTAGCGTCAGGGTCCTTAGTGGCTATCGCTCCGGCTTATAACACGCCACTGCGACCCTCCCAAGGACAGCCCGTTCCCGGTGTGGTGGGATAGACAGCGCCAGCTGCAGCATCTGCCCCTCGGCGCTGGCGCCAATCAGCTGGATGCGAAGTGGCATACCGCGACCGCAGCGGCGCCGCCATTATTGTTGCGGAATGGTGTTGGCGGGTTCAAACATCCTGCTGTCACATGCATGCTAAGCGCGAGCGGGCAGCGCGAATACAAAAACAACCCGATCAGGGTTTGAAACGGACCCAAGTCAGCACGCCAAAGGCGTCCGCGTAAGCCCGCACGGTCCTCAGGTCGAAGGCCATCAGGTCCGATACAAAGCGTTCATCGATGTTACCCAAGACAGACACCATCACCGTGAAGATCTTCAGCCACGAACGCCTGATTGAGCGCGCCGTGCTGGCTTATGCGCTGGTGTTTGTCGTGGTGTTGACCCTGTCCCCCATGGAATTCGCCTGGCCGCGATCTTGGACGGTGGCGTGGTGGCGCGATTGGAAAGATTTGCCGGCCAATATGCTGTTCTTTGTGCCGGTCGGGTATCTGTTTGTGCTGGCTCGCGCGCCAGGACACCCGCGTGCCGTACTGGCAGCTGCGCTGCTTGGCACGGCTCTGAGCGCAGTGATCGAAACCTGTCAGCTGTTTGTGCCCGTGCGTTTAACCTCGTTGACCGACCTGCTGGGCAATGCGCTCGGCGCAAGCCTAGGGGCATGGTTGTGTGTGAGGGTGCGGGTACGCCTACAGCGTGCAGCGCCCCATGTGCTGACTATCGACCATCCGCTACTCAACACCATCTACCTGGGTTTACCACTCATGGGCCTGGCCAGTATCGACGCTGACCCCGCTGGATTGCGCACCTGGTTGCTGCTGCCTATGGGCTTGATGGGCACGATTACCATCTGTGGCCTATGGCGTTACCACTTGGCTACGCGGCTCGATACGCGCTGGCAGAGCGTCGTGGTGGCCGTGCTGCTGTGGTTTGGCTCGGGCGCGAGCCTGCACCTGCTGAAAGCGCCTGGCGTAGTTTTGCAGTGCGCGCTGGTCATGGTCCTGCTGAGCCTGGCCTTGTTGGCCCGCGATCCACAATGGGCAGGCAAGAACGGGCGCTTCGAACAACGGGTGCTGGTACGGATCTGGCCGTGTTTTGGCCTCTACCTCATGATGTTGGTGTGGTGGCCGCCAAGCCTGGACTGGATGCCTTTCCATGGTGGGCTGTGGTACCCCGATCGATCCTTTAGCCGGCATATGGCGCTACGGGTGGCTGAACAGGCCGCGGCCTTGACGCTGTTTGGATATCTGTTCGCGCAATCCCTGGGGCGCAGTCGGCGTGCGCCTGGCACGGTGGTGGCGGTGTGCCTGGTGGCGAGCGCGTTATGTGCGCTGATTCTGGAAGTAGGCCGCGGGTTTCTACCCAACGATCAGGCCAGTCTTGCGCGCGGTGTACTGGCCCTCCTTGGGGCGGGATTTGGCGTGTTTCTCTACGGCGCTCGGATTAACGTAGTCAGGATCCTGCGGGGTGGGCCGGCCATGTCGGCCGTTCCCCCTGGCGTTGCGCAGGGTTTAGCGTCGGGGCCACGCCAGTGATTTCTGACTTTGCAGCGACGGCGCTAGGGACGATGGGCGCTGGAACCGCTAAACCGGCGGAAACATCGGCTGCCCAGGCAAGGGCAGGGCGCGCCGAGTGCGCTCCCTAAGTATTTTCGTGCAGTGCCGCAAAGGGTGACGGCTCAGATATAAATGTGTCACGAGAGGCTGTTAATATCCGCTGGAATAAAAAAGGGCGGGCTTAGCGCCAAGTCCTAGAAAATGCATTAGTGCAGGTAGCTATCAGTTTGAAATCGAGATTCCGCCATGCCGATTAAGCCCGCGCCCCCGGCCATCCTGCCAGTGATCCTGGCTGGCGGTGGCGGCACACGATTATGGCCTCTGTCCCGTGGCCACTACCCCAAACAGTTTCTGGCCATCGCAGGACCCGATTCCCTGTTGCAACAAACCCTTACTCGCTTGCTCGGGACCGAAGAGCTCAGCACAGCGCCGGCCATCGTCGTGTGCAATGAAGAACACCGTTTTCTGGTGGCGGAGCAGGCGCGCCTGACTGGCATAGCCTTGACAAGCATTCTGCTCGAGCCCGTCGGACGCAACACCGCGCCGGCCTTGACCGCGGCAGCCCTCGTTGCGTGCCAGGACACCAGCGACCCGGTCTTATTGATGATGCCGTCCGATCATTTGATCGCCGATCGTGATGCCTTCCATCGGGCCGTACAGGTGGGCGCCCAATTGGCCGCCGACGGTGAGGTGGTGACGTTCGGCATCGTCCCGACCCGGGCTGAAACCGGTTACGGCTATATCGA
>JANOXY010000644.1:0-1753 GCA_031418675.1 Pseudomonadota bacterium | reverse complement strand
TGAAGCACGCCGGAAGCCATCCGCGTGCGCTCTGGTGTTGTCTCGTAGATAAACGTGGCGGCGCTGTGCCGGAACAGGTGAAAATTGAATTTCGACTTTGTCCGTTTGAACATTGTGGTGCGGACGGCGATCCCGAGCGCGTTCCGGTGCGTAATGCCGCCTGTTCGGGCAGGCCAAAGGTAACCCTCGTCCAGAATCCCTGGATTCAGCAGCAGTGCGCGGTAGGTGTCCACGAAACGGCGCAATACCAAAAGCAATTCCACTGGTAGTTGGAACTCCATGCCCTTTTTACGTTTCATCTCAGCCGCCTTGAAGATAACCCGACCGGTTTCGAGATCCAAGTGCTCGCCGACCCGCATCATGCGCCAGTTGCGATGTCGCAATGGGCACAAGGCGCCAGCCATAATTAGGGCGCCAGTGAAAAACCGGCGGCCCACATCTCGGTCCTTCTCGGGCTCGGCGTCCGCTTCGGCCATTATCGTCCGACCAATAGTGATCAGGTCAATCGGGCTCCACAGTCGATCCTCGATCGAACGGACAGGGCGCACCGCACTGGCAAACCGTTGGATAGCCGAGTTCGCATCATTGAGGTCTGCAGCAGGATACATAAGCCGGACTGCCGCGACCACTTGCGACAAGTGCGCCAAGACGCTGTAGGGAGCGAGCCTTGCCCCCAAGTGGTGCGCGAAGGCGCGCAGATTGTCGAGCGATGGAGTTGGGCCAATGTCAGATAGGCCGTGCAGCGCCGAGTACTCCAGATAACGGCCAAAGGCCATCTCATCATTCCAGACTGACCGCTCGGCGAGTTTGGTCGCAGGGCCGCCTTCGGAGAATGCATCGCCTTTTTTAATCGCGACCTTCCAAGCCGAGTGCCAGGGCTCCTGCCAATTCGTGTGCTTCCAGTTGTTGTGCCGATTAACGCGTCCCATGCTCTTACTCCGATTGGTTGCTGTGCACTTTAGTTAGGCTGTTGGCTGGGGCTGATGTGAGCTGGACCCAGTGGACGGGCCGCTAGGCCATCGTTCTCGAGCTCTCGATTGTGGCGCGTGCGCCTTTGATTACGGCGCTCCGCAGCCATTTCTTACGCGATTTGCATATGTGCATGAGCGCGACCGACTTAAACGCGTGCAGGTGCGCTTGCTGGCTCGCCACGCTACCGTGGGGCCGGACCACAAATACCCTTCTTGGCTCACAGACTTCACGAGCACTGGACGGTAGCGCGCGACGTACCGGCGAAAGACCGCCAACATGTTGGGTGGCAAATGGATTACAAGCCCACGAACACTTTTAGTCCCGGCCGCGCTGACGTTGATGAAGCCGCTGTCGAAATCCAGGTTCTTGCAGACTCGAATTTTGCACCAGTCCCGGAGCCGCAGGAGGCAAAAGGTACAGCCATCATAAACGCACAGATGCGAAAGTGCTTCGCAGTGGCAATTGTTAGTATGCCGCAACTTTCCGCATCGGCGACCATGGCTTTTTCGACAGCGTGTGCGCTGATCCAGCCTTGCAGCCGATATATTCAACGGCATTGACGGCTTGCTGTAACAACCGCGTTGGCGACTATCAGACTCCGGCCAGAACTGATGCTGCCGCGAATTAGCCTTTTTAGCGCGATCCATGTTTGAACTCCGATTCATTGAAGGCGATGTTGGATAATGATGCTGATTTCTGACTGGAAGTGCCGTTCTGAACCTCCCGAATAAGTTGATGATACGCTTTCATGGACAGCTCCACGTCGTAGTAGGCGTAGTTG
>JANOXY010000643.1:0-14324 GCA_031418675.1 Pseudomonadota bacterium | reverse complement strand
CGTCGGTGGTGCCGGCGCCGGCTTTGGCACCCACATCTGCGACGTGGAAGTTGATCCCGATACGGGCTACACCTCGGTGATCCGCTACACCGCTATTCAAGACGTCGGTCGTGCTATCCATCCCAGTTATGTCGAAGGCCAGATGCAAGGCGGTGCGGCGCAGGGCATCGGTTGGGCCTTGAACGAAGAATACGTCTACGACGCGGCCGGCTGCCTGCAGAATGCCGGCTTTCTTGACTACCGTATGCCCGTCGCTTCGGATCTGCCGATGATAGATACCGTGCTGGTGGAAGTGCCAAACCCCAATCACCCCTATGGTGTGCGCGGTGTGGGCGAAGTGCCGATCATCGCGCCGCTCGCCGCTGTGGCGAATGCGATCGCTCGGGCCAGTGGTGCGCGCGTGCTTGACTTGCCGATCTCGCCGCCCCGCTTGCTGGCGGCCTTGGATCGACAACGCGGTTGAGTGGGTTAGTTACGTGACGCGTAGTCGCTGCGCTGTTGCATAGCACCGATTCTGACGATGGAAAGCCCTGCGCGAGGACACAACACTCCCCTCTAAGCGCTTGCTGGGGGGTGCAGGCTATCGGCGGTGGCCTGCCATGTTGCCGCCAGATCTGCTGAAAGCGTCATTGGCAGATCTTTGAGCACCCGTTCGTCGATCAGGGCCAGCTGCGCTTGAGAAAAACTGCTGCGATACATCTCGAAAGCAATCCGTGCGCCCAGGCTGGCGAACAAGCGACGGCTGGCCTGAATTGTTGTGCTGACGGCGTCGTCAGCGAGAAAGCCATTGCTCTGCTGCCAGATTGCGTCTTCGAGATTCAGAACATTAATGCGGATTATGCCGAGCGCCATCATCGCTTCCTGGGCAGTGAGCACCCGCACGCCGGTCAACATCTTGGCAAGCACAGCCGCATGATCAGCTGAATGATTGAACTTGGTGACCTCTATGGTTCGATGCACGATCGACTGATGCATGATGGCGCGTTGCGTTCGATCGCCGTGACGCAGCTGCAAACCCACAAAAACGAGTGACGCGGCAATAGCGACCGCAGCAAGAATTTGACTTACGTAGTATGCGTTTTCGAGGGACATGGTGGATTCGCCCTGCCTATGGTTGGAGCGCCATAGTAGCGAACGCGGCAATACACAGGACTATGACGAGGGATGGGCAATCCCAGCTCACACCGTCGCGTTGAGCAGCTGACCAAGCGCGTGACCTTGCAGGTTGACCGCGCGCCGCGGTTCGTTACCGGCCGCCACGTTATCGGCCTTTTCCACGTCCTCGCGGCGGACAGCCATTCTTTCTTGAGTTCGGGCAATGGCTTCCAACTGAAGCGCACTGTTCGACCCTCAGAGCCCTGGACTAGCGGTGACGGCCATCGAGCCTGCCCCATTGATTAAAAGCGTAATGGGCAGTTGGCGGCAGGAAGGTGTGGTTCTTGAGGCCGAGTGCCCGCGGCAGTGGGCTGCTAGCCGATGAACACGATGCTGGTGCCGGAGCGGGGAGGACTCGGCATTAGCAAGGTGTTACAAGGCTTGCTCCGGGTCGGGTCGGCAAGCCTGCGCTTGGTCGCTTAGCGGTCGGGCCTGGAGACTCGACCGCCGAGCGCGCACTTTACACGCCGAAGTAGTTAAAAAAGCGAATTTTGGGCTCAGCTGCCACCAACGCGGCGATCGCGGTCATGTCTCCGCGCTCGGTCCGCCAAGCCAGGTACTTCTCGTAAGCGGCGCGCGTATCCCATTGTTCTACGATCATAAGCTCGGTGGGATCGTCCTGATTCTGGGCGATGTGCAGGGTCACAAAACCTTCGAAGGCGCGCGTGTCGGCCAGTACGCTTCTGAACCATGCACGGGTTTTTTCTACGCAGTCGGGTTTGGTTTTGAGCTCAAGTATCACTTGGCAAGTCATTGGGATCTCCTTGGGTCGCTAGGAACGAAGGACCCCATTGTAGTTGAATCCCATTCGGCGCGTCGCGTCAGTGGCGCTTGTGAGCGGTGCGGATGAGGTTGTGTCGGTGCGCGCCGAGGATAGGGCCCGACCGGTCTGGCTTCAGCTTGAAATCAAAATCCTGGAGCTCGGCGGGTGCTCACCAAGCGATGGCGAGCTGCGGCGAGTGAGTTGTGGAGCTATTCAGGGCCAGCCTCGCGTCGCTTTTGCAACGCTCGGCCAAATCATGGATCTCTATCATGTGACCCGATGCGCCGGGCGGCGCATCGGGCAGCGTGCAAAAACTACTTCGTGTGCCAGGTCGACAGTGAATCGGACCACTTCTTGAAGTATTCCTTGCTGAGATCCGACAGCGGCAACCCGATTGGCAGACGGGACTCACCGTACTTCGAGAACGACAGGTAATCCTTGATTACCTTGAGCTGTGTCGCCGATGTCAGCGCCAGCCCTTCGTTTACGAAGTGCATGATCATGCCCTTCTTCAACGCCGCTTCAAGCATCGCATTGCGCTCCTGCTCCACTTCCGGCAGCGAAAAAATGCTGTACATGATGACGTTGACGTTGCGCTCTTCGACGATGTGCTGCAAGGTCGGCAGGTGCAGCATGTCCTCCAGATCGAACAGCTCCAAATCGGCGGTCAGGCCGTACTTCTTGCTGTAGTCCTGCAACATATAACGCTGCAGATGGACCGGGATCGAGTAGGTCGCAGAGGTATTGTTGGCAACATAGAAAATGTTGGACTTGCCGTTCTGAAACGCGATCTCATTCGCGGGCTGCAAGGCCAAGGCATCTTCTTCCGCTTCCGTATCGGGGATCATGTGGAAATAGCCCGCCGGGATCTTGCGACCCAGCAGATCACCATAGATACCTTCAGCAATACGGAAATCCATGCTGACGCGGGTTTTGTCGGTCACATTGGGCCGGCCGGAGCCGTGGATGTTTTCCTGGGTGAACAGGCACATGCTGCCAGGCTTGGCTCGGATCTGGTGACTCTCTTCGCCAAACAGTTCGGTCATGGCCTCCATGCTGAGGCGGTTATCGATAGCGTAGCGAATCAGCTCACGGGAACGCTTGATGCCGATGATCTGCATCGAGCGGCTGCGATCTTCGTCCTTGGTGACGTCGACAAAGGGTATCCACAGACTGCGCGACGCAATACCGTGACCGTAGAGCAGGCCGGTATGGAAAGGAAAGAACAGATCCGGCGTGGTCGGTAACATGATGCGCACATTCATGTAGCGCTGCACGGCAACCGGCGTACGCAGCTTGCCCTTGGGCACCACCACCTCGCGTACAAAGCGGTTCAGCATGCGGCGGAACTCGGGCAGGTTGGTATCGGCGCAGAGCTGTTTGGTGACCTTGAATACTTCCGGCTGCGGTACCGCCAGATGCAGATAATCCAGGTTATCCAGGTCATAACCCATGCCGCGAACGCGATTTAGGATCCATTCACTGAACGGGAAGCGATCCGTTGGATAGTCGACGATTTGCGCGTCCCACTCCGTTGTCAGGCTGCGCTCCAGTTCAGCGTCGATGTCGCTCGCTTGAACAGGCTTCAGGGCAGGAATTGTTGTTGCCACAGTAGACATATTTTTCTCCTAGGTAGCGCTGCCATTGCAGCAGCCGATCTATGGTTGGTACTCGTTCGATAAGGCTACGCTTAAAAACCCGAAGGCGTAAAGTATCTTTGATGCGGAGGGTGACGAATTGCCCGTTTCTCTGTAATTGCGAATAGCCCGCGGCCGCGCGATCGCGTCGCTATTGGCGCTTGGAGAGGGGGCGCGGAATCTTGCCTGGCTCAGCAGTCCGAAAATTCGCGCAACAAGGTCAGTAGCCACATTTTCCTGCCTCGGACCGAAAAAACGCGCCGCCCGTCAGGGCTAGATGGCGCAGATCGCGGAACAGATTTAGGGGTCCCTAACAAGGCTGGCGCGTTCGCGGTTCATGGAACAAAAGTTTGCAATTGGTTTACAAGAACCCGATAGCTGGCCTCGGTCAAGCCAGTGCTTTCTTATATCGACCATCGGGTGTGCGTAAAGACACACCAAGCACGACGGCCCGGCCTGGAATTTGAGTGCGTAGGCTAGCGGCGTCCTTGTGTTTGTCAGGTTTAACGCCGCTTAACGCAAAGCCTACGTTTTGGGTGACCAATACACCGCCAGTGCCGCACATAGGCCGATACCGAAGATGTAAATACCCTCTGTGCTCCAGACCGCATAAGGATAAAGCATCAAAGCGAGGCCCAATCGCTTCACCGGTGCGCGCTGGAGCTTGTGCCCTCGCCAGAACGCTATCATCCCGATGATGCTGAACAGCAGTACGCCAATGAGATAGGCCTTGCTGGGGAGTTCTATGCCCAGGCCCTGCAGCGTGTCGATCAATTCCATAGGTGCTTACTCGTTATGAACTCACGCGGAGCTTACTTCCGGTCGTTTGCCCCCTAACGTTTTGAGTCGAACAGCGGTCGCGGCCGTGGTTCCACCGCGCTGAATCAATATGCAGACTCACAGCGCATCAGGATGAGCGGGGCTGCGGACGCGGTTTGGTATCGGGCCCGTACCTTTTTGACGACGGGCATGCCGGTCCAGTCTAGAGACGCTGGAAATTGCTAACCCGCTGGAAAAATCGTGGACCGGTGATTTGAGCCTCCGACTAAAGGGCTGTGAGACCGCAGTAAATCAATAGGTTGCTTATTGCTCTCGAATAGAAGAAACAAGCCAAACGAGACCGAATCCATACAGTGGGTGATCTCCAGGATTGTGGTTACGTTTTCCTCAGGCGCTTGGCCGAGCGCCACGGATACAGTGTGGGAGCGGAAATTCGGTACATCTTGCGCAAACCCGCCTAGGAATTCGATCGGCCAGTGACGAAGCTTGGCTCGCGCATTTCGGCGGCCTTGCCGAACGGCCGACGTCGTAGTGCACTCGAATCCTCCTTTCGCGTCGGGCGTCACCAATTTGCGCGCCTCCGGCTGCAGATAGACCCGATCGCGGGCTGAGCTTTTCCCATAGTCGGAAGTGGTGGGAATTTAGGGAAGGGGACGACGATCAATTCAGAGCGGACTGGCGAGCACTCAAGAAGGCTGCGCGATTTGTCAATTTTTGTGACGCAGACCCGCTATGATCTGAGAAGCGGTCGGTTATGATCGTGCGCGTACCCTTGACTCTCCTTATCGGCTTGGATGCTAACTTATGATTTTTAATGAACCAGATTGCCGCAGCCACCTGCGTGGCTTTGTCGCGGCATCTCTAGGCCTTATCGGGCTTTTGTTCGGCACCAGTGCCAGCGCCGCGTTTCTAAACTTCCCGACCAATATTTGCGAGAACATTGGCACCTGCACGGATGGTTCTTTCATCAGTGATACCTATGGTGACGTCCCCAATGCGCTCGAAGTCAGCTTCCGGAATTTGCAGGGTGAGCCCACGCTATCCAAACTTCGTTACTGGAATAGCGGGTATGGTGATCTGCAAGGCGTGGCCTGGACCGGCAGGAGCGACGCTATCTCCCGGGCCGAAATCTTTCTCAAGCCTTTAAACGGCCGCGTTGTGACCTTGAGCGCGTTCGACCTCGCCGCGTTTAATAACGTCCCGAAAGCATCCCAATTCACGATTCTCGACGGTGACTTCAACATCTTGTTCGAGTCCGGTGAGCTGCTTATTCCGGCGCAGCTACACAGCCACTTTACGTTTACGGGCTTGACCACCACCAACGGCATCCGCATTCAATGGGGTCCGTCGGCGTTCAATGTCGCCATCGACAATATCAATTTCACCGCGAGTTTTGTTGGCCAACCCGTGCCCCTGCCACCCGCTGCCGCGCTGTTCGTTGGCGGACTGGCACTGCTTGCTCGCCGTCGTAATCGGGTTTAAATCGCGGCTGCGACGTCGGCTTCAAACCTGTTTTGGTATGAAGCCGAACCCGCTGACCATTGCCGGGCTATCGGTGAGCGGCGCAGCGCGCACTGAGCACGTCACGCTGGGGGATGACTCCCAGTTAGTGATGAAATGCGCGCCAATCCGAACTTGCATAAAGATCAGACGCTCGCACTGTTCGACCCTGCGCATCTCTTGACACCTTCTCTTGCTCCGACTGTCAGACCTGGTCACACGTCACTCGCTGACGTCGGCTGCGGTCTCTGGCGTGCCGGGTCAGCGCGTCGGCGAAGCCGTCCCAGTGTGGATCAAACAGCTCAAAGCCGAGAGCGCCAGCGTCGACCATATTCGCGCTTTCTGTGAGGGTCAGATCGCGCACTACAGAATCCTGGCCCAAGTGCGATTTTTCGATAATTTTCCGGTGACTCTGACCGGTAAGATTCAAGAATTCGTGACGCGCAATGCGATGCTCGCCGAGCTCGGCCTGCACGTTGCGCAAACCGCCCGAGCGCACACGGGCAGCCCTGTTTCGCACCCCGTTTGTGTGTCCGCTCGACGATGCCGCGCGAATTCAAAACACCGCCGCGCGTGCAGCGGCGGGCCGTATGACGCAGCGTCCTGCGTGGCGCGCTGGACAGTGCCCAGTCTGATTGCTGACACTTGCCCGATGAACGACAGTCCGCCTGCGCACACGTCGACCACCATCGCGCCTGCGCAACTGTTCGAACGCGCTCTGAGCGCGATGCGCGCCAACGACACTACGGCCGCCGTCGCGCTGCTCGAACGCGCAATCGCGGGCGAACCGGCAATGGCAAATTACCATTCTGTATACGGCGTCGTGCTCGGCCGTCTCGGACGACTCTCGGAGTCTGCGACAGCGGCTCGGCGTGCCGCGGAGTTGGCGCCCAAGGGCGCCGAATTTCAGCTCAATCTTGGCAATGCAGAACGGCGCATCGGCGCACACGAGGCGGCGGAATCGGCGTACCGACGGGCAATCACACTCCGTCCCGAGCTCGTACCGGTGCATATGCATCTCGCGCGGCTACTCGCCGAACGCGGTGACATACGCGGTGCGGTAGACACCTATCGGGCGTTACTGGTACGGCACCCCGATCACCTCGAGGCGCACTGCGAGCTCGCGCATGCCTTGCTCAGCCTCGGCGAGCACGCGCAAGCCCTGCAACATGCGCAGCACGGCGCGCAACTAGCGCCGCGCGCGGCGCACGTGCAGACCCTCCTGACGACGGTCTACCGCGCAAGTCGCCGCCATAGCCTTGCCGCCGACGCTGCCACCCTGGCCAGCGCACTGCACCCCGCGGACCCGCAATTGCTGATGGCCAGCGCGGTCGCGCAGGCTCGCATTGGACGCAATGAGCAAGCAGTGGAATCCTTTCGTCGCTGTCGCGACCTGCAACCGGAGTCGGCGGCGGTGCACTCGACGTCTCTGGCCTCGTTGCAATACGTCGCAGGGATGACGGCGACGGAGATCGCCGCACAACATCGCGTCTGGAGAGCGCGCCATGGAGGGGAACGACTCCGCCTGGGTTCGCGCTCACGGCGGACCGCGCGATCTGAGCCACTGCGGGTAGGTTTCGTTTCTGGCTATTTCCATAATCAAGCCGTCGCGTATTTTCTGACTCCTCTGTTAAAGGCGCGCGGTACCGACTGGCGTGCCTATTGTTACGCCGGGGGTCGCGAGTCCGACGCTTGTACCGCGGCCTTCGCCGCGCTGGTCGATGGATGGCGGCCGCTCCACGGTCAGTCACACGCGACCGTGGCCGAGCGCGTGCGCGCCGACGGCATCGATGTGCTGATTGACCTGCACGGGCACACCGCTGGCAGTCTTTTGCCCGTATTCGTTGCCCGCCCTGCGCCGGTGCAGCTCGCCTAGCAGGAAAACTTCGCGACCACCGGCGTTGCGGCAATGGACTATTACTTGACCAATGCTGTGCACGTGCCGGTCGGTGAAGAGCACCTGTTTGACGAGACTGTGCTGCGCCTGCCTGACGATTATGTGTGTTACGAGGCGCCCGAATATGCCCCGCCGGTGGTTGCTCTGCCGGCGCGGCTACGTGACCTTCGGTTGCTTCAACATGCAAGCGAAAATCAACGCCGGCGCGCTCGACCGCTGGGCGTGGGTGTTGCTCGCCGTGCCCGGCGCGCGGCTGCTGCTCACTAACTGGGGATACGCGTGCCCGGAGATCTGCGCCAAGCTTCGCACGGAATTTGTCGCGCGCGGAGTCGACGCAAGCAGGCTGCAATTTGCCAGCGGCGCAAATCATCGTGACTTTCTCGATGCTTACCGCGACGTCGACATTGCGCTCGATGTCTCGCCCTACTCGGGCGGGCTGACCACCTGCGAAGCGGTGATTATGGGCGTACCGGTCGTGACCTTACCTGGCGACCGCCCGACCACCCGCCACAGCGCCAGTCACCTGCACAATGCCGGGCTCGCCAGTTTGGTGGCCAGTGATGAAAAGGATTCTTTAGCTATCGCCGGCCGGCTGGCCGCGGATCTCGACGCGCTGACGGTGTTGCGCGACGGCTTGCGCGCACAGTTACGCGCCTCGCCGCTCATGGACACGCGCAGCTTCGCCCGTCATTTCATGGACATCCTGCGCCACATTAGCGCTTGAGAGCGTTCTGCCGATTAGCGCCGCGCTCAGCCTTCGCGTTTGGCCGCCGAGGCGCTGAATGGCGAGCGGGCGTCCACCAACGCCTGCACTTGCGACGCTGGCGTCCATTGCAAATCGCCATAGCGCTTGCCGTCGACGTACCGGAAGATGCCAGCGTTGGTTTTCTGACCAAGGCAGTCCAATTCATTCAGCTTGGTGGCCATACGGCAATGGGCCGGATCCTCTGGTTTGCCCTGCCACGCGTCGTTAGTCTTCTTCAACACGTCCGACCAGACAGACCCGACACGCCGTTGGGACCCATTGCCATTCCCCGGTCGTAGGCGACTTCTATGGATCTACGCCGGCGCGTTGCCTTGCAGGATCATGCGCTGCGCTCGGCATGGTCTATCAGGCCAGTCTGGCCAACGCCGGGGTGCAGGACGATTCGGCCGTGTATAGAGTCGGGCAACCACAGCACAGCTGTTGCCTATGAGGGTGACGCCGTGCCTGACGGCGATGGTGAATTCGCGGCGTTTTCGAACCTGCGCTTCAACAACCATAGTGACATCGTCTTCAGCGCGCTGTTACGCAACACCGATGGCCTGCCGAACACGCCGTTCGCCGGCAGCAGCGCGCTTGATGACAGTGGCATTTACCTCCGTCGTACGGGCGGCGAGCTTGTCGAAATCGCGCGCGAAGGGGCGCTGGTGCCATCCGGCGACGCGCGTTACGGTCGTTTTGCCGATGCCTTCAGCGGCGATGTGCCGCGCCTGGCATTCAATGACAACGAGCAGGTGGCTTTTCGCGTGGCGGTCTTCGATACCGGACACGACGAGTCTGCCAGCGGCATCTACATTGCGTCGCCCGAGCATGTCCAGCACGTCGTGCGCACCGGCGAAGGTTATGAAGGTGGCGTGCTGCGCTCGTTTGAACATCCGGCGCTGAACAACGTCGGCCTGGCCGCATTCATCGCCGAACTCGAAGTCGGTCAGATCGCGGGCGATGAAGGGCCGCAACCGTTACTGCGCAAGATGTTGCTGGTCACCAATGGCGACGAACGGGCCACGGCCGTGCGCCAAGGCGACGTCGTCAACGGCGAGGTGGTGCTGGATTTTGTTTTTAACAACGACCCCGGCGGCCAGACCAATGGCTTCAGCGACAACGGTGTGCTGGCCTACGAAGTCACCTATGAAAGCGGCTTGCATGCGATCAACGCATGGGCACCCGAGCTTACCTTGCGCCGGTCGCACGGCGAACCGAACCTGGAGATGGCCTGGGATGACCAGGCCAACTGGCGCTTTGGCATTACGCCTACGTTCCTGCACGAGGTCGCGCTGGATGTCGCGGCTGGTGTCGTCCTGCATGGCCCCGCTGCCGACACTACGGTGAAAGCCTTGAGCATCGGCCATGGCGAGGCTCAACGCTTGATGCTTGGTACCGTGCGCTCGGCACGATCAACGGTCTGGCCATCGGCGCCAACGGCACGGTGGAAGGCGGTGGCGCGCTGGGCGGTCCGGTAACGAATAACGGGCAGCTCGTGGTGAGCCCTGGCACAACGCTTGGCGCGAGCGGTGAGGTGTTGAATCTGGGCACGATCGTCATCGGCAAAGCGGCGCAATTTCTGAGCAGCGGCAGCTACGCCGGCGATGGCCACATCAGCGGTCCGGGGCTCATGCGCTTCGCCGGACTGCTGAGCTCCGGCAATAGCCCGACCCCGCTCGAAATCGCCGGCGATGCCGTGCTGGAGGCGAGCAGTGAAACCGTGCTGGAACTTGCCGGCCTCAGTCGCGGAGCGACCTATGACAGCCTGCAGGTAGGCGGCACCCTGACCCTGGGCGGCACGCTCAGCGTGACACTGCTCGACGGCTTCGCACCGCTCGCCGGCGCAAGTTTCCTGCTGATGCAGGCGGCGTTGATCGAGGGCAGTTTTGCGCAGCTGCATCTCCCGAGCATCGCGGGCCTGCACTTCGTGCTCGCCCAGGATACGACCAGCCTGTACTTAAACGTACAAGCCGTGCCCTTGCCGGCGGCGTTGTGGTTGATGATGGGGGCGTGCGGTGTGTTGGTCGGGCGCAGACGCGCACACCCTGCTCGGTGTAGCGGGGAATGATCCGCTGACCGACGACAGCGGCATCGATGTTTTTGGCGGCGGGGCTGGTACTGGCAAGTCGCAGCTAGCCGCGGCCATCGGGGTGGCCGGGATCTCCCGGTGTCGCCGGATGCATCACCGCTCAGCTTATTGAGCAGGGTCCCGTTTGTTCAGCGACACAAAGATGATCACAGCGTTATTCGAGAGGCTGACGCACCACTGCCACGGCGTCGAAACCGGCAAGGAATTCATCCGCTCCAGCCAGCGCATCAGGTTCAATCCCCAGCTTGGTCCAGACCCAGGGGTTCACTCCAACTATCAAAATTCACTCGTGCCGAGCGTGCCTCCGTCACTGTCTGTGACGGTAACACCGAACCGTTCAAGCAACGTATTCAGAGCGCTTTAAAACCAATAGGTCCTTCACTGTTCTCGAGCAGAAAAAGTTGACCAAATGCAGACGAAGCACGTGCAGATGGCGCAATTCGTTCTAACCGAAAAATTCAGGACTAGAGGAGCTCTGCCAGGTGAAACCTCTGTCAAAACACTACGACCTGATAATCATAGGTGGGGGAATCGCGGGTTCGACGTTGGCTTACGTTATGAGTCGTCGCGGCGCGTCTACGCTCGTGATCGAGAAAGAACGAAAGTTCAAGGACCGTGTTCGAGGCGATGGGATGACCTCCTGGGGAGCCGGGCTTGCTCGTGATCTGGGAATTTACGACATGCTACTCGGCGACTGCGCGCACGAACTACCCATGCTCGATATCTTCGTTGCGGGGATGCAAATTGCAAACCGCAATCTGATCGAAACGACCCCGACGCGGACACCGTTCTTAACCTTCTATCACCCTGCCATGCAAGAGGCACTTGTATCAGCCGCAGAACGAGCCGGCGCACTGGTCGCTCGCGGCGTGCAAGCCTATGGCTTAGGCAAGGGTGTAAGACCGTCGGTCGTAGTAAAGGATGGAGATGCTACTTTCGAGATCAGCGCAAGACTGGTCATCGGCGCAGATGGAAGGACATCCGCCGTGCGCAAATGGGCGGGGTTGCCGCTTGTCCGTGACGAGGACCATCTCGTGATAGCGGGCGTTCTCATGGAAGGAATTGCAACCTCGACAAAAACCGCAACGCTTTATTTCAATCCTGATCTTGGGAAGGCGGCCTATTTTTTTCCTCAGCGAAACGGCAAGGTTCGAGCCTACGCTGTCCATGGTGTCGGTCGAGAAACGAAACTCAGTGGCAATAAACAAGTGCCAGGATTTCTTGAGTTGCTTGAAGAGGCCGGGGCTCCGAGCAGCGCAATACTCAAGGCCAAGGCGATCGGACCCTTGGCCAGCTTCAACGGCGCGGCATACTGGGTTCCAAAACCCTATAAAAACGGCATAGCGCTAATAGGCGACGCGGCGGCTTCATCGGATCCTGTGTGGGGAGAAGGTCTGTCGTTGGCATTGCAGGATGTCAAATTGCTCACCGATAAATTGTCGCTCGACTCGGACTGGAGCAAGGCGGCAGAAGCGTATGCTAAAGAACACGACATCAAGTTCGCCGTCACCCATGAAGTTTGCAATTGGTATGCAGAATTCTTCCTCCGAACAGGTGCACAAGCGAACCTCACTCGACAGCGGGCATTCCCAAAGTTGGCGCAGGATCCCACGCGCCTACCCGATCTTTTTGCCTTGGGTTCCAGTACACCCAACGACAAAACCGCGAGGGCTCGATTTTTTGGTGATACCTGAATACACTAGGAAGATATCCACCGATGGTGTCGCGGAGCTCAAATCGTTGCGCAGTCGGGTCCGTGCTTCATACTCCGGTGCCGCTCATTGACGCACGGATCTCATCGGCACCTATTCGTAACGTTAAGCGAAGTATCTGGTGGCATCCTCGGCACGGCTACAGGGCACGCGGAACCTGCATAGATACTCTTCTTAACGCTCCAAGCAGGCCTGCTGAACCTGCCCATCCTCTACCTGAGCCACTACGTGATTGCGCACAAGGCGGGCTACTACAGTTTGCTCTTGGGCGTCAGGCGCGACGCGGCGTGGGAACCGTGGCTGCAGTTCATGTTGCAGGCGGTCGCCCAGTCTGCCCAATGGACGACGAGCAAGACTGCGGCGATCCGGAAGTTGGGTGAGCACACCGCCGAGCACGTTCGAGAGAAACTGCCCAAGATCTACACGCGGGAACTGATGGAAGTGATATTCGAACAGCCGTACTGCCGGATTGGCGACTTGGTCGACAAGGGTATCGCCCAGCGGCAGGCAGCCTCACGCTATCTGCAGAAACTGGTCGCTCTTGGTGTCCTGCAGGAAGTGTCGTCTGGCAAGGAGAAACTTTTCATTCATCCGAAACTGATGGGCTTGCTCAGGCACGACCACAATGAAATCGAGCCGTACCCATGACAGTGCCGCAAGCAGCCGGCGGAGGAGAATCGCGGCGCGCGAATTGCGAAGTGGGCTCTAGGGGCTGTGTCGGGTCATTGAACGTTCTCTGCGCGACGTGGCCACTCGCCGCAGCGTATGTAGCTTCACGGAATACCTAGAGACAAAGACGCTGGCCGCCCCGCCAGTCAGAGTCGTTGTGACGTTTCGCCCTGCGACCAGCCCGGGCATGGTAGGGAGTTCCTTACTAGAATCGGTTTCAAAATCGTCGCGATGACACGATCGGACAACCGATCTGAGCGCATCCCAAGAAGTTCAACAGGTGGTGACGGAAAACATCACGAACCGGATCGGATGTTGGCGCCGGTCGATTTTTCGCGTCCGGACAACATACATAACGTATTGATTTATAAATGGTGGGCCCGGTAGGATTTGAACCTACGACCAAAGGATTATGAGTCCCACAAAACCGGCTTTTCCCTTGCGTTGACGTGAATGGCGTCGATGCGAAATATTCAAGAAAAATAAGGGAAAATTCCGAATTCCACAGCGGAGCGAATTCCCTTTGGTTCCCTGAGATTGATATGATTTGCCTACACAACGCCTACACGGTGACGGATGATGGCAAAGAGAGTCAATTTCACGGCCGAACGAATCTCAGCTTTCACCTGTCCGCCGGGAAGGCAGCAAGCTATCTTTTGGGACGCTAAGGCTCCAGGACTGGGATTGCGCAAAACGCGGGCCGGAGCGGCGTCCTACGTATTCGAGTCGCGATTGCATGGCAAAACGATGCGAACGACGATCGGCGGCGTTCGAACGTGGTCTATAGCTGCGGCACAAGCCGAGGCCCGACGACTAAAGGCTTTGGTTGACCGAGGTATCGACCCTCGCTTGGAAGCTGTGGAGCAACGCGCCAAGGCCGACGAATCGCGAATCCAAGCGGTTAAGCGGTCCCTTACTGTCGCGGATGTGTGGCCCGTCTATCTTCAAGCGCGCCGATCGAAATGGGGCGAACTCCATTATCGCGACCATGTGAGGCTTGCAAACCCCGGAAACACAGAGAAGAAGCGGGGCAGCGGCCTAACGGTCGCAGGGCCGATTGCAGCGCTGATGCCGTTGGCACTCGGAGAACTTACCGCGAGCAACATCGCGAAGTGGGTCGAAACCGAGGCGGCCTGCCGCCCAACTAAGGCCGCACACGCCTACCGATTGATTCGCGCATTTGTCCGATGGTGCTCAGATGAACCTGATTATCAGGGCGTGCTACCTACTGACGTATTCGGGACGCAAATTGTTCGAGAGTCTGTTCCGCGAGCTAATGCAAAAGAGGGTGACAGTCTGCAGCGGGAGCAATTGGCAGCATGATTTACGGCGGTAAACCATGCTGCCAATTGCTCCCGCTGCAGACTGTCACCCTCT
>JANOXY010000642.1:0-9092 GCA_031418675.1 Pseudomonadota bacterium | reverse complement strand
GCCAAGCTCTCCCAATTCACATCTGATAGCATCGTTCTCGGCATGATTGGCTCGCTAATTCTGGTGTTGTAGCGACCCCAATATTACCGGGTCCTTCATGCCGCCTTCCTTTCTCTTTCATGAAAGATCAACAGGCCCTAGAAATCGAACCGGTCGGAATTGCGTCTTCCTCGCAGATCCCACAGTTTGCGTAAATGAGTTCAACCTCCGCCGCCTCCACTCAAAATTTAGCAAACTGTCGAAATTTAAGGATTTATTTCGACGGTTCGCAAAACGTTTCCCTCTAGCGATGTCATTTCCTGAGACAGAGATATCGGAATTTCGGGCCTACCCGGATATGTTGGGCCATAAGTCGCTACTGAATAGCCCTCTACCGTCGAACCATCACTTAAACCGGACCGAAATGCTTGGTTTGTTTAAGGACCCGTCGCACCACACGCGACGACATCGTCCCGCAGTGCGACAACGTCGCAACCTTACGGACCGGACAAGAAGCCGGTGTGCTTTGCCAATTGAGGGGCGTAGCATCTGCTGAAGGAAAACGGTGGAGACGGCTGGGATGTCAACACAGGGAACCGTGGGCCTGGATGCGGCCCGTCTGATCCAAGCGGCTCATGATCTCGGGCCGACCATTCTCGCGCTGCGTGACGACATTGATCGCGAGCGCCGACTGCCTGGTCCACTCGTCGAAGCGCTGCGGGATGGCGGCTTCTTCTCGCTGTGGTTGGCCAAGGAGTTCGGCGGGCCCGAGCTGAACCTCCCGGATTTCGTCCGTGTAGTCGAGGCGCTGGCACAATACGACGGCTCGGTCGCATGGTGCGTGAGCAACGCCGGAACCTACAGCATCTTCTCGGGCTTTCTGCCCAGTTCCACAGCGCATCGTATGTTCGTGGAGGAGCGCGCCGCTGTCGCGGGCAGCCTGGTACCCTCGGGCAAGGCGGTGATTTCAGACGGCGGTTTTCGCGTGTCGGGGCGGTGGGCCTACGGCAGTGGCATCATGCACGGGGACTGGGTGCTTGGCGCATGTACCGTGCACGACAGCACCGGCCCACGCCACGGCCCGGATGGCGCGGCCGAGACCATGGTCGCGTTTTTTCCTGTGCGCGATGTAAAAGTAATCGACACCTGGAGCGTGGGTGGTCTGCGTGGGACCGGCAGTCACGACTACGAGGTGGCGGATATCTTCGTACCGGAGACACACGTGTCGACCGCCCCTGCAACAGAGTGCGCCGGCGCGCTGTACAGGCTTCCGTTTTTCACCCTGGCGCCTGCGGTCATCGGTGCAGTGCCACTCGGCATCGCCCGAGGCGCCCTCGCTGCGCTGCTCGGCTTGAGTAACTCCAGGACGCCACTGCTGGGCTCAGGCGTGCTCGCCGGCAAACCAGTGGCCCAGGCTCAAATCGGGCGCGCTGAAGCGGCGGTGTGCGCGGCGCGTTCGTTCGCCCTTGAGGCATGCGAGGACGCGTGGAAAACCGTTGCCGAAGGCGCTGCGCTGACTGTCGCGCAGCGGGCCAGGGTGCGCCTCTCTTTTGCCTTGGTAGCGGACGTCGCCAAGACGGTCACACAGACGGCCTATGACCTGGGCGGTGGGACCGCTGTGTATGAGAGCTGCCCATTGCAGCGTTGCTTTCGCGACGCGCATGCAGCGGCGCAGCACGTGCAGATCCAGAGCGGCAACTTCGAAACCATCGGGCGCGTGCTTCTCGGGCTCGATCCTGGCACCTGGATTTTCTAGGAACGCTTGCGCACGACGCATTACATTGAAGATGGGCGCGCAGAAAGGCGCCGCCCATACCGAAGCGAGTCGATGACGGCAGGTCAATTTGTCGTATTCGTACACTTGAGGGCGAATCCTTCGTGGCTGCGGCTTGGCCGCGCCGATCCCCGCCGCGTCTCCACCGGCGCGCTCGCGCCCATCTTCGAAGGATATCTAGAAGTCCGCCACATGCATTTCAATGCCGAACCATTCGCGGTTCGCGTATCGGACATCCAGATGAGACATAGGGATGATCATCGCGCCCGATACCGCGGTGTTCTATGACTTCTACGAGGCCTCTCGCATACGCCACTCGCTCAAAGGCAGTAAGCGATACCTGTTGGGCGTCACCAACCACATTCCACAAACTTGGCACACGCTTCGGATGCAAGGAAGCGTGCTGGCGAACTCATACCCACTCGCGGCCACGCTCCGGCCATAGTTCGAATTCACTCGGCCCCGTCCAGTTTATCGAGCAACACCAACGCGCGCTTCGCGTTGCCGCGCGCGGCGCGCGTCTCGAATCGCACTCGAGCGTCATAGTTGGCTAGGGCGACCGTCGCAAGCTCGTCCATCAGCTTATTGACGCTGATCGAGTTGGCGCGTGCGAGCGCCTTGAGCCTCTCATGCTTTTCCTCGGGCAAACGTATCGTCAACGTGGACATGGAAATACCTCCAGACATTGCTCGGGTGTAAGCACTTTGAGCATGGGAAACTTCAATTCGCCGCGAGACAGGTCCCGCAGGTTTCGCGTCACGATGGCATCTGCTTGCGCGGCGACGCCAAGCTCCACCAAGTGATTGTCAGCTTCGTCGGGAAGATTGGGGCGCCAGGCGTAAAACACTTCGACCCATCGGCAACGATTCAAAAAACCGTCGAACACCTCATTCCGCTCTTTTGCCGACAACACCGAGTCCGCGAACAAATCCGTGCGGCCCAATACGTCCTCGTACTCCGCGAGGAGTGCCGGGCCGAGCACGGCCTGGTAATGGCCGTCGACACACCTGCGCAGCACCGAGCGAGCACTGGCTCCACCTCGTAGCAGTGCGGCGACTAGAATATTGGTGTCGAACACGATGATTGTCATTCATGGGATGATAGCGTATATGCTGTCATTGACAAGCGCCTTCAACGCCGATGGCGCCGGCATTGCTGCTTACCACATTTGAGCGTTTTTCCTGGGGGTACTTCCGGGGGTATTGCCAGGGAATTGAACTCCGAAGATTTGCGTTTTCCTCGCAACTTTCACTGTTTGCGTAATTCAGTTCAACCGCCGCCGCCTCCACCATCTCAAGATTCCAAGGCGCCCCAGGGCGCCTTTTTTCTTGCGAAGTTTTCTATCGTTACACGCATTTCTGCGCTGAAGGCACCCTAAGAGCTTCTGAAAAAAACCTTGGCCTTCAGTCGTACGAGTTGTCGTACCGTCGCTGCAGCAACCGAAGCGCTACTACTAAATATGACCGGAACGGCCAGGTTGGCCAATACCGAGGTCAAGCACGCTAAGCTCAAGGCTGTGGTGTACATCGTGTCGGATGGCGATGCGGATCGAGGGCACAGCATTGCTGGCCAAGGACATCGACCCTCAAGAACGCCGCGACGACCCGGTGCGCAATGACGCGCTCAGCAGCAGCAACACGCTTTTGCACATCGCCGCTCATTGGCTGGAAATCAAGAAAACCAAAGTCACTGCAGACCGCCCAACGGATTCGTGGCGATCACTCGAACTCCACATTTTCCCAGTCTTGGAAAAAGTCCCTATCCACAAGGTCACAGCATTTAAGGCCATCCAGGCCATCAATCATGCTTCCATGAAAGGCAACCTGGAAACGGTCAAGCGTCTGTGTCAACGCCTAAACGAAGTGATGACGTTCGCCGTGAACTCGGGTCTCATCACCGCGAATCCATTGTTCGGGATCGGCAATCGTCGGCGCCGAGGCCGAATTGAGCCATTCCCAGGGGGCCCGTAGATATTCCAATGATCCAGATCCGTCAGCTCACAAGCCACGTTGTCTATGAACGATTGCGCCATATTTCCTGGCTCATCGCGACGTCGGCGCGATGGCTCAATTTTGTATCGGCGCCAACACGGGGGCCTGCGAAGCATTTGGCGACCCGCCAGAGCGAAGACACCATGATTGACAATGCCCTGTCGGATTGGGGAAGCGCGGCCATCCGTCCGTTGTGCTATTGCTGCCATCAGCTAGCCTACGACGGCCAGATCCGAACGCGAGGAACGAGTCTGTGAATACCGATGCAGTCACGCCGGGGGGCGGAAGAAGGAGCTACGTTGGCCCGGTGAACGCTGCCATCATCGCGGCGCTTTCCGTGCTCATGTCGTTGCCGCTCTCAGCCGCGAACGAATCCGTCACCGGCATTGACGGTAGTGTCGGCACCTTCGATCCGGGCGGCGCGGGCGGCATCGGCGGTAGTGGTCAATCCGTCGCCGCCCTGGCTGGCACACCGAACTTGAACGGCGACACCACTAACGAGACGACCGCACGCGGCGGACGAGGTGGCCAAGGTGGCCGGGGCGGATATGGCTTCCCGGCCAATACCAAGGGCGGCGACGGCGGCCAAGGCGGCAACGGCGGCAACGCTTATGCGGTAAGTGTCACGTCCCTCGACGACTTTGCCGCCGTGGCACGGGCCGACTCCACTGCCTTTGGCGGCTTGTTCGGGATAGGCGGAGATGGTGGCACAGCCAACTTTCCAGGCTCGACCGGCGCGCGCGGCGCGGCGGGCACAGGCGGCACGGCCGTAGCGCGCAGCACCGCTGTCAATCTCTCCGGCGACGCGTCGGCCAGCAGCCGAGCGACCGGCGGTGGTGGTTTTCCGCCGTCAGGCATGCCCGCGACGCGTGGCGACGCGGTCGCTGCTGCGAGCGCGGCTGGCGCCGGCACAGTGACGGTCGATGCCTACGCCAACAGCGCGGCGGGGCTGAACGGCAGTGGCGGACACGCGAGTCTTGATGGCGTGATCGGCATCTCCACCGGCGCCGGCCAGGTCAACGTGCATGGCACCGTCGTCAGCGCCGAGCCGCTGCACCTCGTCAACCAGGTCGACGGAGAGACCGCGGGCGCTCTCAGGCTGCTGCAGACCGCGACGGCGCTGGAAGGCGCGAGTGTGGCAAGCGATCTGTCCTACGCGAAGAGCGCTGCGAACTTGAGCCTGCGGGTGGAAGCCAATGGCGGCGGCGGTGGCGACACGGGCGGCGCGGCGAGCGGTCATGTCGTCGCCGAGAATCTCACCGGCTGGGCGAATGCCGACGTGTCGCTGGTCGGCGGCGACGGCACGCTGGCGGGTGGCGCGACAACCGCCGACGCCTCCGCCACCAGTCACGCCGATGGCGAAGGCGCATCGGCCGGAGGAAATGTCCGCAGCGGCGGCAGTTTCTCGGGCGGCACCGGCGGCACAGCCACCGGCGATTTTTTTGCCCAAAGCTTCGGCGACGATGCCTGGGTCCACATCTTCGGCTCACTGCAGGGCGGAGCGGGACGTGATGGTAGCGCGAGCCTGCGCGCCGTCGGTACCGCACACGGCGACTCTGCGGTAAGCGTCTCCACCTCCGCCACGGGAGGCTCTGGCGCGACCGCCTCCGACACCTTCGACGGACGCGGCAGCGATGCAAGCGCGACCGTGAGCGGCGGCAACGCCGGTGCGCGAGACGTATTCGTGGGTTCGACCGTGACCGGCGGCCGCGGCGGCAGTGCCGGGAGCGCGGGCCAAGCTGGCGGCATCGGCGGCCAGGCAAGTGGAACCGTTGATGGTTACTCCAGCGGCGGCGGACGGGTGTTTGCTGGGCTCAGCATCGAGGGCGGCGACGGCGGTAACGGTAACTTCGGTGTCGCGGCGGGCGACGGCGCGAGCGCAATCGCTGTGGATGGTGTAACCGGCGGCACCAGCGGCGAACTCTCTCTCGGCCTAGTTACCACGGGCGGTGACGGCGGCGGCGGCGGCGGCGGCGCAGGCACCGCTGGTCGGGGCGGCATTGCCAGCGCCCACCTCACGGCCTCGAATCGCGACGGTGACGACGTACGGGGCAATGTCTCCGCCTTCGGCGGTGACGGCGGCGAAGCCTTCAACTCTCGGGACAACCATGGCGGCGACGGCGGCAACGCGGTCGTCGGTATCCATGCCATCGACGTGGGGGCAGTATCCGCGCTGGCGGTCGGCATCGGCGGCAACGGTCACGTGGCCTTCTACGGTGTCGGCGGCGCCGGGGGCATCGCGAATAGCGATGCCATCGTCGCCGAATCGATCGGCAACGGCGTGGTCAAGGTGACCCTCGAATTGGCCAACGGCGATGGCGGCGACGGCGCGTCAGGCAGCGGCAACGGCCTGGGCATGGCGCTGACGAACGCCGTGCAGGGCCTCACCACGGGCACCCTCACCCTGCGCCAGCGGGCGCAGGGTGGCGATGCCGGCGGCCTGTACTACGGCGAACTGGCGAGCGGCATTCTCGGCACGGCCGGCGACACGAGCAGTACGCTGTCCGGGACGTGGGATATCGCGAGCCTGGTGCTCGTGACTGAGGCCTTCGGCGGCAATGGCGGCGGCAATGTGCTCGGCGATGCCGGCGCCGGTGCTCGTGGCACGGCCACCAGTTTGGCTAAAAATCGTACCGGCAGTGCGAGTGCCGAGGCCACGGCGAGCGGCGGGACAGGTGGCTCGGTGAGAACCCAAGTGGGCAGCGTGAGTGGCGCCGGGGGCCTGGCGGTGGCCGAGGCCGAGGCTGTCACGTTTCAGGACGGCGAGACCGCTCAGTCCGTCAGCCGGGCTACGGGAGGTGTGGGTGGCGGTGTCGAAGGAACCAGCGTCATCGAGCCGCAAAGTTTTGGCGGACGCGGCGGCGACGCCCTAGCCGATGCCGGAGCAAGCTCGGCCGGCGCGCAAGCGACGGTCACCGTCTCCAGCCAGGCGTTTGGCGGCGATGGCGGGAGTGTCGTGCTGTTCGGCAATGCCGGTGCGGGCGGCAATGCCCGCAGCGAATCCCGTGGTGATGCGCTCGCCGACAGCGCTGTGGCTGTCGACGACTTTGCGCAAGGCGGACACGGCGGCAATTCCTTTGGTCGCTCCAGCGAACCGCCGACCGGCGATGCAGCCGTGGGCGGGACGGCCAAATCCAGCGCCAAGGGCAGCAACCAGGGTAATGATGAGGTGACGGTCTTAGCGCGCGCAGCGGGCGGCGATGGCGGCATGAAATCAGTGGACGAGACCGACCCGTTCCGCCCTGTCTCCGCGCGCGGCGGCGATGCCGATGCAGTCGCCGAAGCACGCTCCAGCGGCGGCACGGTGTCGAGCACGGCCCGCGCTAGCGCGGGCATAAGTGCCCACGCCAATGATGCCGGCCAGGCCACTGCGCGCGCCACGGCCAGCGGAGCGTCGGGCACCGCGCGAGCCGTCGCCGACAGTAGCGCGCTATCCGGCGTGATACGCGCCGCACGGGCCGATGCCCAAGCCGGCGTTGGCAGCACGGCCGTAGCCGAGAGCCGCGTGACGCTGGGTGCCACGCCGGCGGCGAACGCGGCGATGCCTTCGGGTGAGGAAGCGAATGCGAAAATAGAGCTGAAAATCGCCCCCGGCGATCTTGAAGTCGCGACGGCGCTCTCTGGCCATGTCACCAACCTGACCAATTTCGTACCCGGCAGCGATGTATTCGGGCTCGGGACCTTGCTGGCGACGACGGGTGATGCACTTGCGCCGGAGGAGCATCGTTACTCGTCGCGGATCGATCTGCAGATCGACGTCGCCGCGTTGGCGGATCCTCGCCATCTACTGCTTGGCCTGCTCGACCCCACCGGTCTCTTGGGATTCGATGTGTTGACGCTCAGCTTGTCAGTCGAGTCGAACACGACCGTCCAGGTCATGGTGGGCGAACGGTACGCTGAGAGCTTTTTCACTGACCGCACCCTCGACCTAGTGGATCTCTCGCAGATCGATCTCGGCACCAATCAATTGCTCGATCTGTACCTGCAAATGGACGTCGATGCCCACGGCCCGGCGCACGGCTTTGGATTCACATTCGTGCTGGGCAATGCTGAGTTTGTGACCGCCGGGCCCGCACCGGTGCCGGTGCCTGCGCCCCTCTGGTTATTCGGCATTGGATTGAGCACGGTTGCCATTTTTGCTCGCCGCCCACGGTTTACAGCGGGCAGTCATGTGGGCAGTTCTAAAATTCACCTACGGCCAACGGCAGCCAGGTCCGACTTCGGCGAATAGGGTCGGATGGGGCGGCTATCTGCTTATCCGCTTCGACAACCCTTGATGTTCTTAGCTGGCTCAGGCTTTTGGCGACCCGTATGGCCTTCGGTACCCACTACACAGGCTTGACCAGCAGCCTCCTGCTCAGAGCGCGTAAACCGCACGGGCTCACCAAATTGTCAGCGCGCCACTTGAAAATCGCTCAAATTTGCCCCGGCGCTAACAGCATGTCCTTTAGTGCACGCGAAAATGGGGTGACGCTTGTTTCGGATCGTTCGATAATCGAATCGAACGGATCGGCCCCCTCGATAAGTGAGGCAACAACGTGATTGAAGTCTATGGCGGACAAACGCCCAATGTATTCAAGGTGCTTATTGCTCTCGAAGAACTCGGAATGGCGTATCGGCGAGTTGCCGTCGACATCACCAAGGGAGAGCAATTTTCGCCTGAATTTCTCACCATCAGTCCCAACAATCGGGTACCGGCCATCGTTGATCTTGATCCAGTCGATGGCAAAGAGCCGCTGTCGGTTTTTGAGTCCGGCGCGATTCTCGTTTACCTGACCGAGCGCGACGCGCGTCATAGACTCATGCCTGCGGAACTGCGTACGCGGACTGCAGTGATGGAATGGTTAATGTGGCAAATGGCCGGGCAGGGTCCGATGCTTGGCCAAGCTGGACATTTCCGTAATTACGCGCCGGAAAAAGTGCCGTACGGAATCGCGCGGTATACAAAGGAAGCCCATCGTCTCTACCGCGTTCTTGATACTAGACTCGTAGGCCGCGACTACATCTCAGGTGACTATTCCGTCGCCGACATTGCCTGCTGGCCTTGGATTTTTTTCCGCGAGCAACACGCGGTTGAATTGCAAGATTACCCAAACGTGAAGCGCTGGTATGAGGCGCTCCATGCGCGACCAGCATACGTTCGCGCGATTGGTGCTGGGCCGGCGCCCAAGCCGCTGACGATCGACGAAGAGGCACGCAAGATACTGTTTCCTGTAGAGAATGATTGACGTCAGAACGCGGTGCTAAGTTCTTACCAGTCCCACGCAATAACGATCAATATCTCTAAAAAGTGTCTGTCTAAAAACGGCGCTTTTTGCGCAATTTATCGAGGTGCGCTGCGGTCGGCA
>JANOXY010000641.1:0-2993 GCA_031418675.1 Pseudomonadota bacterium | reverse complement strand
GACGGCGGCGCGGGCGCGGATGTCCTCATCGGCGGTGCCGGCGACGATGTCTTCACCTATGACGGTTTCGATAGCCGCATCGATGGCGGTGCCGGCAGCGACACCTTGCGTCTCGCCACGACCGACCAGGCGCTGGACCTGCACAGCCTCGGCCTGGTCGGTCACGCCTTCACCGATCTGGAAGTGCTCGACCTCGGCGGCGCAGGCAACAACGCCGTGCATCTCACCGCCCTCGATGTGCTGAACCTGTCGGGCACCAGCAATACCTTGCAGATCCTGGGCGAGGCTGGTGACTCGCTGACCTCCCTGGGCGAGGGCTGGGCGCTGGAGAGTGGGCAGGTCAATCAAGGTGGAGTGCTCTACAACAGCTATACCCACGGTGCCGCCCATTTGCTGGTCGATACTGATCTGACGCAGACCGTGACGTGATGCGCTGGCGTCAAACATCGAGTGCGGCATTGCTCCCTGCTCGCGCATTGCGGCGCGCGCATCGTCCATTCAGACGATGCGCGACCGCTCATCGGCGGCCACACTGAGCCCGGACTTTCGAATTCGAACCGCTCACCACGCGAGTTCCCCTCGCGCGCTATCCTGCTGGATCAACGAGCCACGGACGGTTCTTGAAACGACAGGGTAGCGCGCGAGGGGGATTCACAAGCAGCATCCGTGGCCCTCACTTTGGCACCTGAAGCAGCTGACGGCAGCGGTCGCAGTCCATTGAGACCCGCGCAGTCAGGCCCTGGCCTGTACTTCCGTTCTTACGATGCCGCTCACCCGGCTCATCCTGCTACCGGGAGTTTTGCTGGCCTTTCGTGCTGCAAAGTTTCATCGCTAGGATGCCCCCGTAGTACAAACGGACTAGGCATTCGCGCGCTATTGCTTTCCTTGGCATGACGACGGACCCTGGAGCTCGCAACATCGACCACGCTTGGTAGGGGAATCAGGATGTGCCCGCACCTCGTCAAAGAAGCGCTCGTAGAAAGCATCTATCAATCCGTGACGGATGCCGGGCAGGTCCCGGTGACGATGGCATCTATGGCGGACGAGTTTCGCGCCAACGGCGTTCAAGCGCTGGTCTATTCACTCGATGCAAGCAAGATCTTCCTGTGCTTCAGCGGACGTGTAGACCCGGCCGCCGACCAGGACTACATCGAGCATTATCACCAGACCGACTTCCGCATCCGGCGTGCCGTTCGCGCCCCGTTCGGGATTGTTTATCAAGATGATGATTTCATCAGTGACGAAGAACGACGACACAGTCCTTTCCACCAGGAATTTTTGAAGCGCTACGATTGCGAGCGTGTGCTGCTTGTCACGGCGCCTATTTCCAGCGCATCCATATTCATGCTGGCGGTGGCACGCAGCGCCCGACAGAAAACATTCGACACCACGACCGGTCGTCAGGTACTTGCCTATCTGCCACATCTGCGGCGCGCAGCGCAAATGCACTTAAAGGTTCTGCACGAAAAAGCGCGACGAGAAGATGCGGAATCGCTCGCCGATTTGTTCGGATTTGGACTGATTGTCTTGAGCGTCTCTGGCTGCGTATGTCAGCTGAATGCAGCAGCCGAGAGAATTTTGGCGAACGACTCCATGGTGCAACTCAAGGACGGGCGCCTGGCGTTTAAGGACGTGGATAACGCGCGGCGTTTTAACCGCGCATTGCACGACCTCACCGAAAGACTGCAACGCCACGGCCGCAAAGCGCTGGCGCTCGTGCGGCTATCGGATTCGAATACAAACCAGCGCTTCGATGCCCTAGTCTGCGCCTTGCCTGCCACGCCGGGCCGATTGCTCACCTCAGCGCCGCGGTTGGTGGTCTGCTTTATTGAGGCAGGACAAGCGAAAGGCCACGCCACAGCGATACAGTCGTCACTCTATGGGTTTACGCCGGCGGAGCAGCGCTGTGCGGAGTTGCTTGCAACGGGTGCATCGGTAGACGACATCGGTGCGCAACTAAACATGGCTCGAAATACTGTGCGTGCCCATTTGCGCTCAGTGTTCGCAAAGACTGGCACCAAACGGCAGGCTGAGCTGGTCTCACTCATGACACGCGATCTCGCAGCGCTCGCCGACTTGCTTGACCTCGAATAAAAGGGTGGCACGGGGGAGCATCGGCGCTTTCTGTCGCCTACCCACGGTGACCTTTCGCCCGCACGACAGGCCCAATCGGTTGCGGCGTTCCTCCAGTGCTCAGCGCCCTTGGGTACCCACTGACTCTTACCCAAATTTAATTGCGCGGCCATCACGCAGATCGATATCATCCAGCTATCCAGACGCTTTTATCAGGCACTTCTCCAGAGGGTAGCTAGGCAGCGATTCTGTTCCGATTCCTGCCCTATGGGAGCTGACCGTGAGATTTGCGCAAGGCTTCGCAATCGCGATGTCCGAGATCGAAACTGTGGTAGTCACTGCAAACAAACGTGAGCAACCCGCGCAGGCGGTTACCTCCCGCTTTGCCGTGCTCGGTGCGCGTGATGCCTGTGATGCCAGCGGTGATCTGTCCGAGCTGGCGGACGCGGTCTCCGGCGCGATGGTCCCAGGCGCGGGCAGCACCGCACAAGCACTATTCCTGCACGGCATTGGCCACAGCGAATTCACCGGCACCGATAGCCCGACCACCGCCTCCTCTATAGATGCTGCCTGCAACGGCTGTGCGCTGCGCTTTCCAGCGGCTAGACCATCAGGCATCCGACTTCGTGTCTCAAATACGCGGGCCTCGCAGCCGTCGCTGGCCGAACACTGGGTGTTGAAAGCCGGCGGAAGCTGGCTGCACGTTGAATACACCGATACCAAAGCGGTGATTTGCGACTACTCGACGACACTTACGGGCGCGCTCACGCCGCTCAAGGGCAAGCACCCGCTGAACGCGCCACCGTGGTCCGTATAGGCGAGCGTGCGGCGCACGGATTGGCTGACAACGAACCCAACATGGATGAATAGCCTGCACTTATGTCGAACCTTGATCCAAATCGTATCATCGATCTCTTCTA
>JANOXY010000640.1:0-11886 GCA_031418675.1 Pseudomonadota bacterium | reverse complement strand
GCCAAGCTCTCCCAATTCACATCTGATAGCATCGTTCTCGGCATGATTGGCTCGCTAATTCTGGTGTTGTAGCGACCCCAATATTACCGGGTCCTTCATGCCGCCTTCCTTTCTCTTTCATGAAAGATCAACAGGCCCTAGGGATCTCGTGTTGGAATACCGGTGTGACCGTTACCCTCAGCGGCGTCGTTTCGACACCCGAGTCGGCGAACAAGGTCAGCGGTGTGATTAGGATTGCCAGTGCGATTGTCCGGATCATGAGTGTGGTCCTCTATATCAGTAGTGGTTCGGGAGAGTTTGAATAATTCGCCGTCAGCCCCGGTCGTGCCCTCGCTTATGGCGGATCACCACCCGCATTCCCCACCAAAGGGCGAATTGGTGGTCGGTCGGCGGGTAAAGGATTCATCGCCGCATCCCACTCAACGAGCAAACGCCGCGGCCCACGGAAGGACGTGTTTGCCGAGTAGGACCAGGTTTGCCCCGCCACCAGTCGCAGGTGGGGTAACCGGCGCGACAGCTCTTCAAGCATGACCTTGATTTCCATGCGCGCCAGCGGTGCGCCGATGCAGAGATGGGCGCCATACCCGAAGGCAAGATGGCGCTTGGCGTTGTCGCGATCACCACGGAAGCTGTCGGGGTCCTTGAAGATATCGGGATCACGATTGGCGGCCCCGCTGTATATCAGGAGCTTAGCGCCTGCCGGAATCGGGATGCCACGCACGACTACCGCGTGCTTGGTCAGACGCCGCCAGGCGATCACCGAAGACACGGTCCGCAGGCATTCCTCCGTCGCGTTGGGAATGAGTTCTGGATCTTCACAGATACGTGCCCACTGCTGAGGGTTCTCAAGCAGGATACGTAGGGCGTTGCCTGCCATGCTGGTGGTAGTCTCATGGCCCGCATACAGGAAGTTGGGCAGTAGATTTGCAATATAGGATTCCGGGAAGAGTTGTGGATCTTCGATATGCGCTTGCACGAAGTCGCTCGAAAATTCGCCCGACGCTTTTGCACTGGCCGCCGATCGGGTGATATGGCGTCGGCTGTATTCGGCGTATGCGCCGAGCATATCAAGCAGATGGTTCTGCTCCACCTCGTTCGGGCGACCCCAGATGAACAACGCAAGCGGACCCGCATAAGCCTTGATGGTTTCGACCTCGTTGTCCGGAATGCCAAAAAACTTGAATATCACCAAGGCCGGCAGCTCATGAAACATACTGGCTATCAAATCGGTCAGTCCACGCTGTACAAAACGATCGGTATAACGTGTCGCCAGCATTCGCACGAACGGTATTCGATGGCTCAATTTCGATCAGATCCTGTTTAGGTTAACGCGCCGACATGCGTTTTCCGTTACGGAGGGCGAAGAGATGACAAGTGGTCAAGCGTGCTGGTCGACAGGTGACGTGGCGCCTGATAAATCTCTCGAGTATTGGAATCGCCTTTTTGCAGATAACCTTTTGCGTCTCGAAATAAGCAGCCACGCACTTTGGAACATCGATCCGCTGTGCGTCATGGAGCTGCCCCTGCCCGGCTCAGCAATCGCTGATCAACTCGGCGGGCTGTTAGCCTTGGCCGTCGCTACTTCGATGCCCGCGTCGGCGGCCAGCCCGGATCTCTGGCAACGCGTGTGTAACACCATGCGCGAGGTCTATTTTCTGAACGATGTTGATCCTGGCTTGGTTGCCACGCAAGTGGGGATTTCGAAGCGCTACCTGCATAAGTTGTTCGCCGCTGCAGGAACGACCTTCCGGCGCGAGCTCTACGATCGTCGTATTGCTGAAGGCGAGCGTTTGCTTAAGCAGCCACGCGGCAAGCGACTTTCCTTGACCGACATCGCGCTTGCGAGCGGGTTTTATGACGCCAGTCATTTCGCCCGCCAGTTCCGTTTGCGGTACGGCATTTCTCCAGGTGCGTACCGCACGGTGCTGCCGTACCCGATTAGCTCGGCGTCAGTATTTCCACCAGGTTCTCCAGTTAGTTCAGATTGAGAAACCAGTTTTGTCATCTCTCCCCGCACGTCTAAAGAACGCTAGGGTGAGGGGCGACTGCACTGGGTGTGATGGAACGTGGGCCTGAATGAATTTGAACCGGACAGGATCTGCGAAGACATACCAGGCGCGCGCGCCCCACCCCCACACCGATCGCGCTACTCGCGCCACCCGCGCCCATCGTTTGTCTTCGGAGAGCTGCTTGCACGTGATATTCGTGCAGTTGAGCGGCCCCGGCACCCCACTGGTTTTGCTGTCGATGAGTAACAGGCACTCAGCGACCGGGCCGATCAGCTGCGCGTCTTTGCCGCTTAGACTGCGAAACGCCAGTCCAAACTCGGCAATGGTCCAGGCACCAGGGATCAGCCTGAGTGAATCGTGCGACAGCAGAAAGTCGAAGCCTGCGTCGAACTACTAACCATCATCTGAAACGTTGTTGACGTCGGCGAGTTCGATGGTGGCAGGCACGTTGATCACGACAGTGGATGCGTAGCCGGTGCGCTGGTTGGACAATTTTTTTATAGCCGCCACGCAATAACATGCGGCACCCCGCGAAACGACACTGTTACACTCCCACCGTCCATCGGGGAGTTCGATCCATGAGTGCTACGGCTAGTCCGACGCGCGTGCGCTGGCGCATCGTCGCGCTGATTTTCATGGTTTACGTTCTGATGTTTTTCGACCGCGTGAATATCTCGATCGCGGCCAAATACATCATGCCCGAATACCACCTGACACAAATCGAGTTCGGTGCAATCTTCACGTCCTTCCTGCTCGCTTACGCCCTCGCGCAGATCCCCGGTGGCTGGCTGGGCGATCGTTTCGGGCCACGACGGGTCATGACCTGGGCCATCGTCTGGTGGTCAGCATTTACCGCGCTGACGGCGATTGCGGGTGACGGTTGGTTGGCCGCGACGGTGGGTGTGGTGGCGTCGTTCGCGCTGGTGCGTGCACTCATTGGTCTGGGCGAAGCCGCTGCACCACCCAATGGCACGCGCATGGTGGCCAACTGGGTGAGTCCCGGCGAACGCGGTCTGGCGGTTGGCATCACCATGGCTGGTACCTCGGTCGGCGCCGCGCTGACCCCACCGGTGGTGGTGTGGATCATGACCCACTGGGGTTGGCGGCCGGCTTTTTACGGCGCCGGCCTTGTCGGCCTGGTCGTGGCCTTGGTGTGGACCTGGCTCACCACCGACAAGCCCGCCACTCACCCGCGTGTCAACGCGGCGGAACGGGAGTTGATCGATGCCGGCGACGCGCGGGCCAAGGCCGCCCGCCACGACGTACCTGGTCGAGTGCCATGGCGGCGGCTGTTTGCTTCGCGGGATCTGTGGTGTCTGGCGGGTGCTTACGGCGTGCTCGGTTACAACGTCTATTTCTACTTCGCGTGGTTTTATCTTTATCTGGTCAACGAGCGTGGCTTCTCGCTGCAAAGCGGTGGCTTCTACACCATGGCACCGTTTCTCACCATGGCCGTGGCCGCGCCCAGCGGCGGTTGGTTGAGCGACGCTGTCGGGCGACGCTACGGGGCGCGCTGGAGTCGTAGTGGTATCGGTTGTGTATGCATGCTGCTGACCAGCGTGCTGGTATTGGGTGGTGCGGCCACTGACAACGCGGTGCTCGCGGTGATCCTGCTCGCCGCCAGTACCGGCACCCTGGTATTGAGCGTGGCTGCGTTCTGGGCGACCACCATCGATCTCGCCTATCGTTACGCGGGCACCGCTTCGGCCATGATGAACATGGGCGGCAATCTCGGCGGTGCGGTATCGCCCACGCTCACGCCCTATCTCGGCCAGACCTACGGCTGGCAGGTGGCGCTCTATGTCATGAGTGCGCTGAGTTTGCTGGGCGCGGTGCTGTGGTTGTGCGTTGATTCCACGCGCACGATTGTTTTCGATGACCCGTCGGTTTGCACCGCGTGATGACAAAGCCCGCGATCAGTCACACAAAGTCATCGGCAAACGGGTGTAACCAATCACATGGCTTTGCACCAGCCGCGTCGGCGTGCCGCTTAACTGCAAGCGCTGCAAATGGGGCAGCAAGGCACCGAGACTGGCGACAAGTTCGGCCCGTGCGAGATTGGTGCCGAGACAAAAGTGCGCGCCAAAACCAAAGGTCAGATGGGGATTGTTGGTGCGCGTGATATCAAAACGATAGGGATCGGCAAACACCGCTTCGTCGCGATTGGCCGAGGGATAGAACAGGCCGACGGTGTCACCGGCCGTTATGTGCGTGCCGTTGAGAGTGAAATCCTCGGCTGCCGTGCGCAGAAAGCTGGCGACCGGCGAGGTCCAGCGCAGGATCTCCTCGACCGCGCGCGGCATGAGACTCGGATCGCGACACAGCAACTCACACTGTTGCGGATGTTCGAGCAGCGCGGCCACGCCGCCGGATAGTGCATTGCGCGTGGTGTCGTTACCGGCGCCGATCAACAGCAAGATGTAACCGTTCAACTGCTGATTGGTGAGCAGCTTACCCTGCACCGGTGTGTGGACCATGCGATCGATCAGGCCACCCCGTTCGCGGCCCACGGCCCGACTCTCTTCGAGCAGATCCTCGATATAGGAGCGGAACTCAAACATATTGCGATAGTAGGCCCGCCCGCGGCTTTCGCCCGGCAGGCGATTGGACTCGTGGATCTCGCCGATCACGGCTTCCGACCAGACCAGGATCTGTTTCCAGTCATCGGGCGCAAGTCCCATGAGCTCACCGACCGCCGCCAGCGGCAGTTTGGCCGCCAGGCCGTGGACAAAATCGACACTCTCGCCGCGCACTTTGGCTTGCTCCAGGGCAGCCATAAATTCCGCCGTGAAGTTCGCCGCCAGCGCGCGAAAATGCGGACCCATCGCGCGCATCGCACCCTGGGTATAGGCCCAGCTGCTCTGCCGGCGCATATGCCGGTGACGCGGGTTGTCCATGAACACCATGTCCGGCGGTTCCTGCGGATCCCAGCCGCGCTCGGTGCCAAAGCTGTCCAGGCCACCACGCATCGGTTCTATCTCGTGTTTCAAGGACAAACGCAGACGCGGACCGCTGTTGATGAATACATCGGGGTGATTGGATACGGTGAGGACGTCGGCGTGGCGCGTGACTGCCCAGAACGGCTCGACATCATCACGCTCATACCAGAACACCGGTGCTTCTCTACGCAACAGATCCCACGCCGCCCACGGATGACCGTCGCGGGCATAGTCGGTGGCTCGATGAATATTGAGAGTAGTGAGGGCTATGGTCATGGGTTCTCGCGCGCGTTGTTCCAGGGTCACGGTCAATAAAAATCTGTCATCAGTTTACGCGGTGACGAACGATGGGCACATTGATCAACAACGTGCTGCTGAAACGCCAGCTGCGGCCGCTCAGTTTATGGCCTGAGCATGTTTTGTGTCAGGTAGTCGATGATTGGCCGCGCGCTGCCAATGCGGCACGCACGGTCTGAAGTTCGGCGTGGCCCAGCGGGTAATGCCAGATCAGGGCAATCGAGATCAGGAAAAATACATTCGGCACCAGGCAGAAAGAAATCTTCAATGCGAACAGGCTGGCCGCATCGTGTTGGGTGGTCGGGTCGAAGCCCAGGAATTGCGCCAGGGCCAGGGCAATCACCGCGGCCAGGGCGACGGCGAGCTTTTCGGTCATCGCCCATACCGCCATGAACAGCGCACCGCGTTGTTCACCGCTGGCCAGATGATCCTCGTCGATGACATCGGCCGCCATCGATGGTCCGAGGATGTTGATGGTCGGTGCCAACAGACCGGTGAAAAAATTGATGGTCGCGTAAATCAGATAGTCCCCGGCACCGAGCAACAACACCGTGCTGAACAGCGCGACGGAGATTAACGAACATACCGCGAGCATGCGGTGTTTACTGTAGCGCGGCGCCAGTCGCACGATGATCGGTGTGCCAATCAACTGACCGACAAAGTAGGCCAGAATGATCAGTGGCCATTGGCTGTCGCTGGCCTGCAAATAGCGGGTCACAAAAAACAGGAACAGCACATTGATCGAGTTCCAGCCAATGGCCGCGCAGATATTGGATAACAGCAGCCGGCGAAAAGCCGGACTTGCGAGCATCAGTTTTAAACCTGGCAGCAGGGCCAATTGGCCGCTGCGCGTAAAAGCTGGCTGGGGCACGGCGTAAAGCAGCCATGGCACGCTGAGCAGCAACAGCCCGGCGGTCAACCACGCGAGTACGGTCAACATGGGTTGCAGCGAACCCGGTGCGCTGGGTGCGGCCGACGCGACACCCGCAGCCGCCAGGCCACTCAAGAGCAGTGGCGCAATAATGGCGAGCAATGCACCGACGATACCGCCCCAGGCGCGCGCGCCGGTCAGACGCGAACGCTCGTGATAATCCTCGGACAGTTCCGCAACCCAGGCCGACAATGGAATGCTGATCAAAGTCCAGCCCAGATACAGGGCACCAACCGCCAGAAACAGATAGAGCGGGCCGGGTGTTGCCCACGGCGCAAACACTGCCAGGGTCGACACCGCCATCACCGGCACACCGAGTGCAATCCATAAACCGCGACGGCCGAGGTAGGCGGGCGTGCGATCCGATAACGCGCCTATCATCGGATCAATCAGCACATCGGCAAGACGGGTGAGGCTCAGCAGCGTGCCGATCAGGGCCAGACTCATGCCCGACACCGCGACGTAATAGGGCGTCAGATACAGGACCAGTGGCAAGCCGCCGGTGGCGAGCGGCACACTGACCAGCCCAAAAGCAAACAAGGTGCGGCGCGTAAGCGGCATATCAGCTCAGCCCAATGGTCAACTCCGCCCCATTGTAGGTCCGAATTTATTCGGACACGGCGCGCCGCCCACCACCCAATTATCAGCTCCCGGGCCGCCCAGCCTCGAGCGGCGGAAACAAGACAGTCAGTGCTTCTTCAGCAGTGAATACACAGCGCGCGTTATGCCCGCAGTCCGGCACGATTTGTACGCTGTGATGGGCACGCCACCGCTGCTGAACGTAGGCAACAAACGCTTCGCCGCGCGCGCGGCGGGTGGCGCCCTGCAGCATCGCCGCGCAGGAAGAGTCGAAACCGGCCACCGGTAAGACATCGGTTTGTCCGAGCAGAAAGGTGGTCGGTCGTTGGGTCAGCTGGGTGAGGAGTTCCTGATCGCTGATGTCGCGGATATAGGCGCTGTTACGCGCTGCCAGCCCGAACGGCCAATGATTAAATTCCGGACAACGTGCCGCATCCACTGCGCCGAACTTGAAGCGGCCGTGGGGGGATTCATCCTCCCAGGCCCGTTCAGCGGCGCGCGGATGGGCGTCCTCAACCGGTAGCGGTCGTGTCGCATCCGGCCAGGGATAACTGGACGGATTGGCCACCACATAGGACATCGTGATACCAAGCGCATCGTGCAGCTTGTTGCTCATGGCATAGCGCAGGGTGAACTGCCCGCCGGCGGAGTGGCCGGCCACCACGATGTGGCGCAGATTCGGGAACACAGTTTTTGCCGCGGCCTTGCGCAGGATCCCATCGACAAAATCGAATGAGGTCAGATGCGGATAGTTGACCGCGGCGGCGCCGGCTCGCCAACTGTCACCAACACAACTGAAATCGAGTTGTGGTGGTGTGATGGTGTCACCACAATCGGCATGGGAGGAGGCCATGAAGGGTGCCACCACCAGCGTGTCTTCCAGAGCGTGGGCCAGAAACGCAGCGGCCATGGCGGTACTGTAATACCGATCCGCATCACGGTTTTTACCGTGCACAACCACCAGCACACGGGTGATGCGGTCGTTGCGCACATCGAGTGAATGAGAACGATAAATCAGGCCGCGTGCTGGACCGCCGCCGAGCGTGACCCACTCGGTGCAGGCGCCCGGCGCGGCGGTGCAGGGGCCGTCGTTGGCGGACACGCTGAGGCTGACGACCAGCAGCGCGGCGAGGATCAAAGTGGGGAAACCCATGACGGATTGGTGTGCGCTGTTGTTCTGCGCCGGACGATACGCTGACCGTGGCGAGTGAGGAAGTGGGCAACAACAACGCGCAAATCCGCGCGGTCTTATGGAAACGCCGCGCCACACAAGCGCTGCGGGTGGCGCCAAGTGTGACATTGCGCAACGTTTGGCGACATGGTGATCCACCCCCTGTCTTTTCTCGGCGAGTCTCTTTACCTTGCACCAGCGAGCCGACCATACTCGCCGGTACGCGCTCCGGGGGACCAGCGAGAACACGATGGAACGTTATTCACGTTTGGCAATCAGCCGGAAATGTCGGCGCTGGTTGATATCCTCATCTTGCCTGGTGCTGTTGTTGCTAGCGCAGTGGGTGAGCGCCGCGAGTCGGCCGCTTGTCATGCTGACTATGTCGCGCGACGACAGCCTGTTCTTTGAAGCCTATCCGGACAACGGCGACTTCGATCAGGACGGCGTCATCGAGACCAGCTACCGCGACGCGAGCCGTTACGACGGCTATTTTCACCCTGGATTGTGCTATCGCTATGTTGATAGCAGTCAGCGCTGTGTGCCGGTCGCGTCCACTGACGCGAGTGATCGTGGCCACTACTGCCTTGGTCCCAGCAGTAATGCCTGGAGTGGTAATTTTCTCAACTGGGCGAGCATGACGCGCATGGATCTCGTGCGGCGCGCGCTCTACGGTGGTCTGCGTGTGGTCGACGACCAAGCGCTCACCGTACTCGAACGCGCACATCTTCCAGCTGATGCCACTCGCCCGCCCTGTTGACCATGATAATAATGCGGAGGAAACGCAACACCAGGCAGCGGCCGCCTCAATCGCGGTGCGTTACCGAACAGACGCAGGAGCGTACCGATACCTACCTTGGGTCATGATTTTCGAACGAGTTAAGACACCCGGCATCGCCCACGTTGCGTACCTGATTGGCAACGAGGGAGAAGGCGCAGTAATCGATCCGCGCCGTGACGTCGATGAGTACCTGACGCTCGCGCGTAAGCACGGGCTGACGATCGAGTACGTGATTGAGACCCATCGTCAGGAAGACTTCGTGATGGGATCGGCGGAACTGTCACGCTTGTGTGGTGCCAAGGTAATCAACGGGCGTCACAAGGCCTTCGGGCACGGCGATATTCGACTGGATGACGGCGAGGCGTTCGACATCGCCAAGGGCCTGCGCATAGTCGCCATGCACACGCCTGGGCACACGCCTGAGAGCATGTGTTATGCCGTTTACCTGGACGACGCACCCGACCTCGCGTGGGCGGTGTTCAGCGGCGACACGCTGTTCATCGGCGAAGCGGGTCGGACAGATTTAACCGACCCCGCTCAAACCGCCGAGCACGCCGGCCAGCTCTACGATGCCGTGCACAAAAAGCTTTTACCGCTCGGCGATCAGGCAATCCTGTTGCCGGCACACGGCGCCGGGTCGGTTTGTGGAGGGGACATCGCCGAACGTGATCACTCGACAATCGGACTGGAGCGTCGCTACAACCCGGCATTCGTGCGTTCGCGGCAGGCGTTCGTGCAGGGCAAGCTGGACGAACGCATTCCCCGCCCGCCTTACTTTCGGCACATGGAACAGGTGAATTCCAATGGTGGGATGGGACCGCCCATCTCGACCGGTGCCGTGCGGGTGTTGCAGCCAAAAGACTTCCAGACGGAGTGCCGCCGCGGTGTCGTGTTCGATCTGCGCCGACCGGAGGCCTATGCTGGCGGTCATGTGCCCGGCTCGTACAGCATCTGGTCCGACGGGCTGCCAGTCTTCGCGGGCTGGGTCGCCGAGGCCGGTTCACCCATCTATCTGGTGGTCGACGACGCAGAGAAGGCGTTGGACGATGCAGTCAAGGCGCTGGGGCGGGTCGACCTTGACCACGTTGAAGGGGTGCTCGCGGGCAGCTTCGAAGCTTGGCGCGACCACGGGCTGCCGATGGCCGGTGTGGGCACCGTCGAGGCCGAGCGCGTCGACGAAGAAGCCGGACGGCGCGACCTGCGTGTCCTCGACGTGCGTGACGACCGAGAGTTCGAGACCGAGGGGCACATTGCCGGCGCCTCGCACTTGTACGTCGGCTACCTCGAGAAAGAACTCGATCGACTACATCCCTCGTTCGATCCCGATGCCGCGATTGTCGTCACCTGCGGCGTCGGCCACCGCGCGAGCCTGGCAGCCAGCATGTTGCTGCGCCGCGGCGCGCGGGACGTGCGCAACCTGCTTGGCGGTATGGACGCCTGGAAGCGACTGGAGCGGCGCATTGATTTCGGCGCCTCCGAGCACTCGGTGACAACTCCTGACGTGGAGGGTCCGCGCCAATGAGCACACATCGTCAGCATCACGGCACCGCCATCGTTCGCGGTTCGTCGCCCTACCTGATCGGCGCCGCGATCGGGCTGCTTAACGTCTTCGCGTTTGCGGCATTCCGTAAGGGTATTGGCGTCAGTGGCGCTTACGAGAGTTCGGCGGCGCTGCTCGCACGGCGCGTGGCGCCTGATGCCGCGCGCGTCAACGACTACGTGAAGGCCCGCAAGGAGCCCCCCAAGTTCAACTGGGAGTCGTGGCTGGTGCTCGGCACAATCCTCGGCGGCATGGCGGCCGGACGAACCATGGGCAGAAACGAATCTTTGGCGGTCGACGACTGCACTGTTGTCAAACCGAAACGCTCGCCGCTGGCCAGCGCCGCCGGGGGAGCGATGTTGATGTTCGGTGCCCGCATGGCCGACGGTTGCACCAGCGGACATGGTCTGTCGGGCACCGCGCAGGGCGCGGGCTCGAGTTGGTTGTTTACGCCGCTCATGTTCGTCGTCGGATCGTTTCTGGCGCGACTTGCCCGCGGAGACAAGCACCGGGATGAGGATCTCCGATGAGCGAAATGAACGATGGCACACGAAGCGCGCTAGGCCTGGCGACCGGCATCCTCTTCGGAGCCCTGTTGCAGCGCGGTGGACTGACCGACTCGAGGACGATCGTTGGCCAGTTGACCGGCGACGATGCCCGAGTAGCCAAAACCATGGGCACTGCCGTGGCGATTGGCGCACTCGGCCATCGCCTCCTGCGCCTGCGAGGGCTGACCATCGCAGAGCCGAAGCCGATGAACCCGGTGGGCTTGGTCGGCGGAGCCATTCTTTTCGGTGCCGGGATGGCGCTGTCTGGTTATTGCCCTGGCACCGCAGCGGCGGCCGCGGGTAGCGGGCGTCGAGAAGGCGTGTGGGCGATGGCAGGCATGCTGGTTGCGGCAGCTGTCTTTGTCGGTTCGTATCCCCGCCTGAAGAAGGCGCTCGAGCTCGGGACCCTCGGACGCGTCAACCTGCTGGGGGGGACCCACGCACGCGCCACCCTGCCACCGCTGGATGCAATGGTCCGCCCACGTGCCGCTTCGCACGCCAGCTTCCCCCCAGCCCCCTGACTCGCGGCTACCCCCGCCGGTGGCCGTCCGCACAGACCGCACCTGAACCTGTCGCGCGAGAACGGACGCCAAGTGCGATAGGCGGGATAACCGCCCTATCAGCCTAAATCGAGCCCCGCTGTAGTTGGTCTTAGTTGAATTTCAGCACTGCCCGTGTGACTGACACCCGGTTCGGTGTCGCTCAGGCCAGCGCACCCTGGAACCTGCCATGCCCCTCAGACCACCTGCTCGATGCACGCCGCTGATCCCATGGGCTACCGACATTCCGTTGCAAACCTGACAGCAGCCGCTGTCGACCACGCCATTCGTCCCTTCGCGTCAGCGCAAAGCCTCGCATTTTTAACCTCGATGTCGAATTGGACAGCGTTTGTGCTTCCTATGCCCCGCGCAGCTTGAGCTGCTCAATGAGCCCGGTATAGAAAACGATTTTTCTGCCGGGCAGGTAGAGGGCTTTGAGCTGCGGGCTGTCGAGCACATTGATTTCCCACTTCCAGGCCGGCGCATCGGCACGGAGCACGGCCGTTTGCGGCGCGATGCGCGCACCCGTTTCACGATAGCGGGGTTCTTGTTCAG